>CAZOJY010000024.1:0-11653 GCA_964580235.1 uncultured Eubacteriales bacterium
TACCGCCTGTCCACCAATATCTTTTGATAAAAGGAGCGTGTCCATCTTTAAAATAGAAGAATAGACTCCTGCAGTAAGCCCAGCAGGACCCGCCCCTATAATAATCAAATCATATTCCTGTTTTGTTGAATAGGCTCTAGGATTTTTTTTGAATTTCTCCAGACATCCCTGAGAGCAAAAATATATCTTTTTTCCTCTATAAAGAGATGTAAATTTTTTACCGTCCACGTTCATCCGGCACACAGGATCTGTAAACATTAATTTTGTCCCTTAAATGTCAATCTCAGTAATGCTTCACAATCCATAACATAGCTTAATATTGAAAGTATCTTCAATTACATCTTAATCCACAAGTCAAATCAGATTTTGTTCCTCAATCTTTTTCGTTTTCCTTTATTCAACTTTCTTGTTGGCAATTTGAAAGCAAATTCTGGTTTTGCGTATTCATCAGGATTTCGCTCAAACTCTTCTTGGCAGAGAGGACAACAGAGAAAATAGCCGTATCCTTCGTGTTTGACAAGGACTTGAGCCTTCTGCCGGTTGATTTTCTTTCCGCACACAGGATCCTTATAGAATTTTTGCTTCATTCAGGACCTCCTTGTTCTTTATTCTTTAAACTTGTTTTGCTGCCAAATGCTGCTCTACTTTTTGCCGCTGCGTTTCTGCTCAGCCTTTTCTTCATGCGCTGTATATTTCTCGGGGATGCTGGCAAATTTCTCTTTACATCCTGTGCTGCAAAAATAATAGGTTTTTCCTTGGTATTCAAATGAACCGCTCGCCGTTTCCTTTTCAAATTCCATTCCGCATATTAAATCCTTTACTCTATCTGTCATCTTCCTCACCTCCTTTAATTCTTTGAATTTTTTTTCGTAAACAGTCTTAATGTCTTTTTCATTGATAATAATATCTCCTGATCTCTGTGTTGTTCATGCTGTCGAAAACTCAGCCTTTTATTGAGACAAATATGTTCTTTTTAAACACTTTTATTTCATATTCCTCAAGCGGAGCGGGGGGAGGCCCAGATAAGACATTACCGGCCAGATCAAATCGTCCATTATGACACGGGCAATGAATGGTTTGCGTTTCGTTATCGTATCGCACTGTACATGCTAGATGAGTACAGATCGCCGTAAAAGCTTTAAGCTCCCCTGATCCTGTATTAATGAGAATTCCAGGCGAATTTCCAAATCTAAAAATTTTGAAAGAATTTGGGGCCAGCTCCCCGAGCTGTGCTGCTTGAACCTCGTTCACAAGAGTTTCAGCTTGTTTGGGGGGAGCAATAAAGCGTATAACAGGATAAAGAAAAGTCGAAATTGTGCCGATTAGACTTCCTCCCAAAATATAATTTATAAAATTCCTTCTTTTTAATTTAGCCTTGGGTGAATTCATTTTTCTTATTCCCACGTATGCAAGTCAATTTGTTTGATCCTGGAACATTCACAATAGATCTTTCTTTGTCTGCTCGAACGTGTGTCTATCGATATCTCCCTTTGCATATCTCTGTTTCAATATCTCGACTGCACTCGTCTGGTTTGTAACGCTATCTTCTGCTTTCCTTTGAAAGTTCTCTTTAAACAAAAAAGCCACGCCTGCTAAAATTAGAATCCATACGATTCCCATACCGCCCATTAACATTTCTTCCTCCTTATGTGAGATTAATTTTTCTGCTCATTACTATACCCTGCTATAGTATAATGATACCCTAAAAATTTTTCCCTTGCGTCACACAAGTTTTACAATCCCGGATATTTTCCTTAGGATCATCACAACATGATGACATCGGAGCATTTTGATTATCCAGCTCATTCTGTTCCGTAAATTTGGCCATTCCTCTCTTGCATTTTTCCAAGAATTTCTGAGACAATTCCAAACCCAATTCTATTATTGACTTTTCTATGGCTTCAAATTTTATTTTTCTCAGATCATATGTCATTCTTACGACATCCTTACGGATATCAACATTGATCGACATCATTCCATCCTTTTTCATCAAGCGCTCTTTTATCCAATCGATGTTTGCTTCCTTTTTCAAATTGTCAATAGCAACCCTTCTCTTTTTTACAATTGGATCTGTCATTTTTTATATTCTCCTTTTTATACATTTCTTTTGATGACATCCCCACAAAAGCCTTAATCCAGGAATGGGAGCACACCATTTTTTCCAGTCCGGATACTGATGGCCTCTTCGACAGGTGAAATTGCGATTAAACCATCGCCTTTGTACCCGCTTCTGGCATACTTCAGAATTGTCTCCCTGACTCTTTTCACACAGTCATCCGTGCAGATAATTTCAATTTTCACCATCGTGGTGTATGTCGAACTTAATTCCGCGGAAATTTTAAGATCGTTCGGATCAATTTCGTCTCCAAGCGCCTTGACATCGATAGCAGTAATTCTCGGCGCTTTGAGGTCTTTCAAGGCATTTATGACATCCTCAGCCATAAAAGTTCTAATATAGGCCTTTACTAATTTCATTGTTTACTCCTTGTCGGGTTCATGATAATAAATCTTTCTTTTTCTGCTCAAACTCCTCTTTTTCAATTTCTCCTCGTGCGTATCTTTTCTTCAATACCTCCAGAGCGTTTTCCTCTGGTCTTTGGTCACCTGGTTTTTGCTGGACTATCCATTTGATGAGGAAGAATAATGCCACAAGCACAGCGATCCAAAACACCCACATAAAACCTCCAAACATCCAATGATTTCCCCACATTTCGTTTACCTCCCTATGTGGATTTTATTTTTTCTTAGCAATCTTAGATCTCCTGTCAATCATATAATACTATACCCCCCTATGGTTTGTCAAGTGGTTTTGAAAATAAATTCGATTTTTATATCTCGCACACTACAGGAAATGCAAAACGAAAAATTCAAGAAAAGAAAATATCTAAAACATAAATTTAATCCCGATACGGAGACTTATGCCATTGAGGCCGATATCAAAAGGAGGGACATCTATCAACATATGCTGCTCATTCTCGTGTTCTTCGTGAAAATGCCACTGGTTATCATGATGATGGAAATGCCAGAAACCTTCCATATGCTCTTCACCTTCCATCCCTTCCCTGAATCCTTCGTGCAGCTCGCTCACAAAGCCATTTAAACTGACAAAACGATAGACTCCTTCAGCAACGATAGCGATTCTATCCGACAGTTTAAAATCCGCTCCCAATCCTGCATGAGGTCCAAAAGATCCTTCGTTCTGAGTGGCCTGATCCCTGTAGGATCCCAAATAATATCCGGCGCCTCCGAACATGAATATATCAAGTTCGGGACCGAGGGGAAGAACATAATACATGCTTAAAGTGATGGGAACCACTTTCAGGCTGTGGTTATGACCAGAGAAGCCTCCCATGATGTTTAAATTCATGCTTCCCATCATTCCACCTGAATTTCCGTCCATGTGTTTTTTATCTGAACCGCTTAGATAACCAACTCCAAAACCAGCCCGGACATGGGAAGAAAGGCGAAACTGAATCTCAAAATTTAAATCAGCCATGCCGCCTATGCTCTCCGAATGAGCATAACCTCCAATCATGGTCAAATGGACCAGGTTATTGCTGGATTTATAGGATTCCTCATCGACTCCAGCAAAGGCCATAGTTAAGCTAAAAAGCACTCCAATCCCAAGAATGATGAGATTAAAAATCCTTGTTTTTCTAATATGTTCGGTCATGATTTTCTCCTTACGTGTTAGGCCTTAAACCCTATAGGACTATAGGGTATTATTTATTATTATAAAATCTATAGAATCTGTCAAGTATATTTTTAAAGTTTTTTTATGGGTTCTCTTCGGCCATACACACAATAACGGAGTGAATATATCTCCTTCGTTTCTTTAACCGCTCATTCTTGTGTGATATTATTTTAAAGCCTCAAATTTAAGAATGAAGAAGCTGCATATATCTCCTGAGTTAAATATCATCGTTTTTGCTTTCCTGTTGAATTTTGTCTGGGAAGTGCTGCAAACTCCTTTTTTTATCGACATAACTTTTGAGATTAATACAATCGTATGGTACAGGCTTCACTGCACCTTTGGTGATGTCTTCATCACTCTTGGCAGCTTTTGGCTGGTCGCTTTGTTATTTAAAAACAGGCTCTGGGTTTTAAATCCCGGCAAATTGAATAGACTTATGTTTATACTCTTTGGTGTTTGCTATACGATATTCAGTGAAATAATAAATGTATCCATAAAAGATTTATGGGGGTATTCTGATCTCATGCCTCTCATCCCCTTTATTGGCGTTGGGATTGTGCCGCTCGCCCAGTGGATTGTTATTCCGCCTCTTGTTATATTCTTCGTCAAAAGACAGCTATCTTAAGCAGAGTTTATCATTCTGTTATTATATTTTTCCGCCAAAATACATCACAATTAAAGAAAAGTTCCCAGTTATGAGCAGAATCCCTATTATTATCAGAAGGATTCCACCAATTGTCGAAATAAGTTTAAAATATTTTTTAATTTTCTGAAAATGTTCGAAGAACTTATGAACGATCAAGCCTGATATCAAAAAGGGGATACCTAATCCTGCGGAATAAGAAATTAGCAGCACTGTACCTTTAAAAATATCTTGAGTCGAGGCTGCAACGGTAAGGATGGCTCCCAGCATGGGCCCCACACAGGGCGTCCACCCTGCTCCAAACGCCATTCCGACAAGGATCGTTCCCAAAAAGCCAACAGGTTTTTCCTGTAAGTGGATTCTTTTCTCGCGCATGAGGAATTTCAATCTAAAAACTCCTGCAAAATGTAAGCCAAGAAGAATGACGATTGCGCCGCCAAAGATTTTAAACCATCGAATGTTTCGAGCTAAAAATTTTCCGATAAACGTCGCTGATGCACCCAAGAGAACAAATATGATTGAAAACCCAAGAATAAACAAAAGAGAATTTATCAGGACTCTTTTCCGGGCACGTCTTAAGTTTTTTTCAAACGAAATTTCTTCTATAGAAATCCCCGTGATAAACGCTAAATAAGAAGGGATAACAGGAAGAATGCATGGGGAAAGAAATGTGATGAGCCCCGCGAATAAAGCGACTATCACGTTTACATTTTCAGCTCCAGACATTGCTAAAATTACCTCAACATGTTTAAAAGTATCAAATCTATTCTACTTGAAATAACTCTAGAAACAAAATTATGCGCATTTTCACCTGCTTTTAATCCTATTCTGTTTGTGTTAGAATTTCATTGAAAAAATCAAAAGGAGCTGAAATGTCAGGGCATTCAAAATGGCATTCCATCAAGTACAAAAAAGCTGCTCAGGATGCCAAAAGGGGGAAAATCTTCACCAAGATCATCCGCGAACTCTCTGTGGCCGCCCGCATGGGAGGCGGAGACTCTGATATCAATCCCAGGTTGCGCAAGGCCATTTCTGATGCAAAGGCTGTTAATATGCCGGCGGATAACATCAAAAGGGCCATCATGAAAGGAACCGGCGAATTAGAAGGAGTGACGTACGAAGAAATTTCTTATGAGGGATACGGCCCGGGGGGCGTGGCCATTTTCCTTGAGGTCCTCACCGATAATAGAAACAGAACCGTTTCTGAGCTGAGACATGTATTCAGCAGAAACGGCGGAAACATCGGAGAATCTGGCTGTGTTGCCTGGATGTTCAGCCGAAAAGGCTACTTGGTTGTGGAAAAATCCAAAGCTACGGAAGATGATCTTCTCGACGTCATTCTGGAGGCAGGAGCTGAAGACTTGCGGGAGGACGGAAGCAATTACGAAATTTTCACGCCTCCGGATAAATACGAAGATGTCGTTGATGCGCTCAAAAACAGCAAAATCGAAATTGCGGCCTCAAACCTGGGACAGATTCCCCAGAATTATGTCAAACTGAAAGGAAAACAGGCCCAGCAGCTCCTGCGCTTAATGGAAGAATTGGAAGACCATGATGATGTCCAGAATGTTTGGGCCAATTTTGACATTGATGAAGAGGAAATCGCCAAGTATTCAAACTGAAGCACATGAGGGTTCTCGGTATCGATCCCAGCGTTCAATCTACAGGATTTGGCATCATCGAATTTTCCGGCAACAGCTATTCCGTCCTGGAATATGGGGCCATAAAACCCTCCCGTCGCCTCCTTTTCCTCCACAAAATTAACATGATCAAAAATCGTTTGGAAGAGATCATCCGCACTCACAGGCCGGACGAGGTGGCCATCGAAAATCCATTTTATGCCCAAAATATCAAAACTGCCATCACGCTAGGCCAGGTTCGCGGGGCCGTGCTTGTTGCGGTGGCCTCTCTCAACTGTCCTTTGTACGAATATTCTGCGTTGGAGATTAAAAAAGCCGTTACCGGTTATGGACGTGCAGATAAGTCCCAGGTCAAAGATATGATAAAAATTCTTCTCAACCTGAAAGAAAAAGATCTGGGGACGGATGCCGCCGATGCTCTGGCAGCCGCATTCTGTCATCTTAACACCCAAATGTTCCGGCAACTCGTCGACAATGCTGGCGAAAAAAGGTCAAAAACATGATTGCCTATTTAAAAGGAAATCTCATCCAAAAAACAACCAACCGGGTTATCCTCGACATCGGAGGCGTGGGGTATTGTGCTTCCATTCCTCTTTCGACCTATTTAAAATTAGGGGACCTCAATGAAAAGGCGGAACTCTACATCTATACCCACGTAACAGATAACTCGTTGGCTTTATATGGTTTTTGCTCAGAAAAGGAAAAGGATCTTTTTTTAAAACTCATCAACATTTCAGGAATTGGCCCGAGGATCGCCTTGAACATCCTCTCAGGGATCGAAACGTCAGATCTCGAGGATGCCATCAGGAAAAGTGATGTGACACGTATTTCATTAATCCCTGGAATAGGGAAAAAAACAGCCATGCGTATCGCATTGGAGCTCCAGGAAAAATTGGATCTCAAGGAAAAAGTTTTGGAAACTCACAGCATCAAGGAGAAAGAAGACCTGATATCTGCCCTGATGAATCTTGGATTTAAGAGAAGAGAGGTGGAAATAATAGTGGACGAGTGTCTCCAAACCTTTTCCTTGGAAGCTGGTTTTGATAAGCTTTTGCGTGAGAGCTTGAAAAAATTGGCAAAAGTATAAATCAAGGACGAAATGATGACCGATGTTTTAAGTCCGGTCCGGACCAAGGAAGATCTCGAATATGAGGACAATCTTCGCCCCAGGAGTTTCGCAGAGTTTGTCGGGCAGGAAACCATCAAAACAAACCTAAATATTTTCATCGAAGCGGCGCGCAAAAGGGACGATCACCTTGACCATGTGCTTTTGTACGGCCCCCCCGGTCTCGGAAAAACAAGTCTGGCGTTCCTGATCGCCAAAGAACTGGGCGTGGGGATCAAACCGACATCCGGGCCCGTGATCGAAAGAACAGGGGATCTTTCTGCCATCCTTTCCAACATGCAGCACAAGGAAATTCTTTTCATCGACGAAATCCACAGGCTTCATCCGGCGGTGGAAGAAATCTTGTATTCTGCCATGGAAGATTTCCGTCTGGATATCGTCATCGGACAGGGGCCAAGCGCAAGAAGCCACAAATTACAGCTCAAGAAATTCACATTGATAGGAGCCACGACACGCGCCGGCCGTATCACAGCACCATTGCGAGGACGATTCGGCATCATCCACCGCTTGGACTATTACGAAGCGCATGATCTGAAGCAGATTATCAAACGGTCTGCCTCCATATTGAAAGTGAAAATAGATGACCACGGGGCCCAACACATCGCAAGTCGGGCACGAGGCACCCCGAGAGTGGCAAACCGGTTGCTCAGAAGAGCTAGAGATTATGCCGATGTTATTGCGGACGGACAAATCACCGCGAAAGAGGCCACCAAGGCACTGGATATGATGGAAGTCGATACCCTAGGGCTGGACGATGTGGACCGAAAGATCCTTTTAATGATCATGGAAAACTTTGGCGGAGGGCCGGTCGGGATCAGCACCATTGCTGCCGCAATAGATGAAGAAAAAGATACGATCGAATCCATCTACGAACCCTTTCTTATGAGGATAGGATTTTTAGAAAGAACAAATCGCGGTCGCCGTGTGACGGACAAGGCCTACAAACATCTCGGGCTCAATCGCCACTCTTCATCCCAGGGAAAACTCTTTAAAAAATAATCAGGGTCCTCATGCTGGTTTCGGAATTCGATTACACCCTTCCCCAAGAACTCATTGCACAGATTCCTGTGCCAGAAAGAGACCGGTCGCGCATGATGATCTGCAACCGCCAAACCGGTGATATCCGCCATGCCCATTTTTTCGACATTCCTAAATATTATAAAAAAGATGACATTCTGGTTTTGAATTCATCCAAAGTCATCCCCGCAAAAATCTGGGGAAAAAAGGAGGATGGCAGGACCATCGAATTCCTTTTCCTGAAAGAAACAGGGAAAAAAATTTGGGAAGTATTGTGTCGGCCGGCCAAATACGTCAAGGTGGGAGACGAAATAGCTTTCGCCGAAGATTCCACCGGACAGGTTGTCGGGACCGAACCCGAAGGAAAACGTTCAATACGATTTCCGCAGGGAAAAGTCCTTTCCCTTCTAAAAAAATCAGGGAATGCTCCCCTGCCGCCTTATATCCGGCGCAAAAAAGGCGATGTCGAATTACGAACGGAGGATCTGGAGAGGTACCAGACGGTTTTCGCTCGAAAAGAGGGATCTATTGCCGCTCCGACCGCCGGTCTCCATTTCACCCCGGAACTCCTCGACAGACTCAAACACAAGGGAGTAACCCTATGTGACATATCCCTGGATGTAGGCCTGGCCACCTTCCAGCCCGTCCGGGTTCAACAGGTAGAGGATCACCTCATGCTCGCAGAAACCTACGAAATTTCTGCGGATATAGCTCAGGCCATCACAGACGGGATCAAGAAAAAACATCCGGTGACCGCTGTGGGAACCACCTCAGTCAGGGCTATGGAAAGCGCTTTTGAGAAGGGACGCGTAAGGGCCGGACAATTATCGACGGACCTTTTCATCTATCCCGGATACGAGTTCCAGGTCGTCGACAGGCTCTTGACCAACTTTCACCTGCCCAAATCGACTTTATTGATGCTGGTCTCCGCCTTCGCGGGCAAGGATTTTGTATTCAAAGCGTATCGGGAAGCAGTGGAGAAAAAATACAGGTTTTACAGCTATGGCGACTGCATGCTCATTATTTGACTTTATTAACTCTTACATGCCATCATGCATATCCTGAGCGACATTGAGGATCCAGCCTTTCCGAATTGTCTTTCGAGGGAATCCTGAAGGGACTCCGAGTATGTATTGAGCACGACCATAATGATGGTATAAAGCCACAGGCAATCATTGGAATAATGGATGATGTTGTAGAAGTATTGAGTTAACGAGCGGAGTTACGAAGGAGCCGAGAAAGGCAATGAGGAAATGGCGTAAAAGATCCTCACTAAAGCGAAGGACATGCCTGATGGCAAAGAGTAATAATCCAGGTTGACAAAGGGGAAGCGTTGTCTTATAAACAACAAGACAAGGCGGACTTTAATGACGGAGAAAAGACCCGAACAGATTGATCCTGCAGAAGAAGAAAAATTGGACAGCATCCTGCATCCCAGCACCACGGCCAAAACATTCAAGATCACCATAGAGTTTGGCCATAAGTCATCCCCCAACTATGATAAAGCCGTGGATCTTGCCAGAAGAAACCCGACATACCAAGAAGAAGGTGACGGTGAGTGGATCCGGCATTCTGCCACATACACTCCTAAAGAAGTGGAAGAGCTTTTTCAACTCTTTTCCTTCATCCATGAATGGGAAAACACGGAAGTCCTGGTGAATCACAAGAGGATCCCTTACGGGCATCAGCTCTGGCTGCCTTTGATGTGGTTCTATCGAGTGAAATAATCCCTATCAGTTTTTTACAGTAGCTGACCTTTCGCTCTCATTACCTGAAGATTCGACGGATGTAACGGCATAAACAAACTTTTCGGAAATATTCAAATAGCCATCCACATAAACCAATGTTTGACCTGGAACAGTTCCAATCAATAGATAATTTTCATCTCCTTTTCCGGCTTCTTTCCGGTAAATGCGGTAGCTGATGATCGTCAGGCCAACATTTTCAGGATTCGCTGCCCAACTCAAGGTGTGAAAGGCTTCTTTCCGGAACAGGCTTCGGTTGATCTCTCTTTTTAACGAAACATGAATAGGAGGACGGCATGCTTTAACCGCAATCGTGGCTTCGGCCGTATCTGTTAATCCGTCGTTGTCAGTCACTCTCAAGCTAATGAGAAATTCTCCTTTAGAGGTATAGGTGTGCGAGGGATTAACACCACTGTCTTTGCCCAAATCACCAAAATCCCATTCATAGGAGACGATGTGGCCGTCAGGATCGTATGAAGCAGAGGCATCAAATATTATTTTGCACGGGATAAAACCAGTCTTAGGTTGGTAGTCGAAAAGTGCAACCGGAGGAGATTTTGCTAAGACTCTGACTTGATCGGGTTTGCTGTCATCCATACCATCATTGACTATCAATCGAATCACATATTCTCCGCCTTTGTCAGGAGTAAAGGCAGGATGAACAGAACCGGGATTTTTGAGTGTTACCTGACTATCAGAAGGTCTTGTGAGGAAATCCCAGCGGTAAGTCAAGGGATCGTCTTCAGGATCATACGAAGCCGAACCATCCAGTTGTACCAAATTGCCCACATTGGCGCTCTGATTGGGTCCAGCAACAGCTACCGGAGGTCGATTGGTGACCGTGATGAGTCCCGTTGAATCATTCCCCAATGTGGAATGTGATGCCCTTATCCTTGAAGTCCCTGCATGGTGTCCTGTAAAAACAGCGCTTCTGTTATCCCCAGAACGCACCAGGTCCCCCCGAACAACGCCGCCCCTCCTGTTGGTCAAACTCCAATTCACCGCTGCGTTGGCCACAAAGTTGTCATTGGAATCCCTTGAGATGGAATAGACGGTGAAGTTCTCCCCAGATCCGATGGTTCGGGTGTCCACCTCCATACCCGTGCCGTCAGCAGCATCCTCGATAATGACCCTGCTGGCTGTTCCTGCGGTTATGTTAAAGGGATTAGAGGTGGTCGTGGCCAAACCGGAGGAGGTGGCATCAAACGTATAGCCAATCCCTGCCAAATCAATGCTCAAGTCATTAAAGGTTGCTACACCACTGGATGCAGTCTGAGGCGAGGTACCGGAAAGAGTCCCTCCTCCTGGATTATTGTTTATGGCCATTCCTACGCTGGTCGTGTTATCGGATGTACAAACATTGTTCCACGGATCCCTCACTTCTACAGTGACAGCAGGCACAACAATCGCACCTGCCGCCGTATCCGTAGGCTGCTGGGCAAAGTTAAGATTGGAAGCTGGCCCCGGACTGACCGTTAAATCCAGATCATAAGAGGGATCCCCGAAGGAATCGATTGTCCCATCAGTGACATCGACCTCCACCGTCTCTGCCCTGTATGCGATTAAGGTTGCAGCACCTGCATCACTGACGCCATTGGTAAAATTCACAGCAGTAGCTGTGCCAACATCTGTTCCCTCCACAGTGGGCGTTGTTCCATCAGGAGCAGAAGAAGGCCCAGAAAAGGTCAAGTTTTGAGATCCAGTGTAGCTTGTGGCCACATTCCCGCTTGCATCGTATGCTGTTATGGTAAGTTCATTGCTCGTCCCGGCCGTCATCGTGGCATTGCC
>CAZOJY010000024.1:11753-34542 GCA_964580235.1 uncultured Eubacteriales bacterium
CGTATGCTGTTATGGTAAGTTCATTGCTCGTCCCGGCCGTCATCGTGGCATTGCCCGTTACCTTGAAATAGGCAGGGACTCCTTCCTCAGCTCCCCATGGGCCGTGACTAGGTTCCGGTTCGACATACTTCCTAACAAAAAAGGAATCAAACCAGCCCGTGGCTTGTGCAACGATGACCTCGACTTGACCAGCTCCTGCGTGCGTTGAATCTGTCGCAGTCAACACCACTTCATCAATTTGCCCTTCATTATAGATTCCTGTCAGAGAGTTGCCATAAATCCTTAGCTCCGCTGTGTGGGGAATCCCCCCAAACGGATGATAAGTATTGCTGGGAGGAGAGGCAATGGCTGTCGTCCTGGCATCTCTCACCAAAGCTGGAGAGGCGGAATAGTATCCTCCGGCCACATAAAAACCGTAATAAGCGGAATTCCCCGTCCACCTTCCCAGGATTCCGTTTGTTGTGTTCCAGGGATAAGAACCCGAAATGCCAAAAGTGACTTTAGCGGCGAAATTCTGGATGGAAAGATTAAAACTCTTGACCATCCATCCCCCCGTAAAGTTGTCATTTGTATCAAAGGCGACACGCCTGTTCACAGGGTCGTAGTAGGGATTGTATGCTCCTAAACCGTGCCAAAGAGTGGTATGCCTTCCTATATCGTAGTCGGCGGACGAATCTATGACAAAGTCATCGAACCAGTCGAAAGTATTTTTGCCATTGCTTGTGGTCGCTGCCCCGTTATTGCCATAATAAAGGTATATGGTAGTGGAACCGGGACTTGCGGGAATGCTACTGACTTCTACCCAAAAAACGCCATAATTCCCATCGATTTTATTCTCAATCCAATAATCCAGTTGGGTGGAACCATCGCTCTCGGTGAAACGGATATCCCCAAAATCTGTCCTGCAGTTATTATCGAGATAAACATCCTCCCCGCTGTCGGCACCGCTTCCGTAGTGGACGACAACGCGGATGGCATAATCGGAAAGCAAGCCTACAGGTGATCCGTTTACGGTATGGCTCTTCCGGTAATCCCAACCTGGTGGCAACCACGTTATTTTTAGCTTGTTTCCGTCGGACCTGTCTCGACGAAATTGGATCTCTCTGTCATAAAAGGCAAACGTTTCGTCTAGATCGCGGTCTCTTATTCTGAAGGGGAGATCTGGACCAACGCCTGGTTTGTAGCCACCAGGCGAAGACATGTGCAAATTCGCTTCAACTTCAACGGGCTCTTCAATCCTGTCGCCGAAATCTTTAGCCGGTTTCCAGCTCTTTTGATCATATCCGTTTATCCAGAAACTCCATTCATGAGTTTTTATTCCCGCAGAATCCGTTAAAGATATCTCAGATGCTGACCAGTTCCAGCCGTTTCTGTCTCTGTATCCATCAACACACCAATGGTCATAATCAGGGGTGACCAGGACGATCCCAACACCCCCGTTCTCCCCGTAAACTCCCCAAAAGTTATCGGATAATCCAGGCGAAAAAACAGCATCGCCATCGAAAGGGCCCCATATGCTGGGAATATCATACAATGTGGCGGTGTCACCATCTGTGGCCATAAAGGCAGTATGAAGGCAAGCCCCCTCTCCTTCTTTTATTTCAAATGCCAGTGGCCATTTTTTCCCGAGAATCTGGGGAGATGAGTTTCGGTAGGCTTTCCATCGGATATTCAGCCTCGTTTTGATCTCATGACCATTGGGAACATAATAAAATGTATAACAGCAATCGGTTAATTCATCTTGTGTGTCAGAACTCTCATGCTCATAGCGCAGCTCTATTTTGTAACGAACAGGACCACCAGTGACAGAAACCGCGCTGCATCTTTGAGTGCCTCCGTCTAACTGAGGTCCAAAGCGAGATGCTGTATCCTCGATAAGCGGGGTTCCAAAAGGTGGCCGGAAATAAGATATTCTTCCATCCCTTTCGTCAATTCTTGCTGTTTCGTATTCTGCCCCGCCGAACTTGTAAAAGACGGAAATATGGTCGCCCGAAGGCAACACCAAAATCCCCCCGGCATTCCTACTGTTGTAATAGTCCGGCGGCGGTTTGGGACTGTTTTCCAAAATGTCAAAATACACATAATATGTTTTTGAATCCCCAGCTTCCAGAAATCCTGTGAGCCAAATAATCTCTCCTGTACCTGGCTCAAACTGAGATAGCACTTCTCTGGGAGAATCAGTTTGATCTATAACCCTGATGGATCTTGTATCCAAAGTGCCCAAGATCCCCCATCGGTAAAAAAGCGATTCAAAATCGACCTGCAGCTCGACTGGTTCATCCTCTCTGTCGTAACTTCCGCCAAAAACTTCGACCTTTATCCTGTAATGCCATTCTTGGTCCCACCATTCAGAAGAAGGAGAAGGAGAAAAAGCCTGTGCACGGGCAAAAGAAAAAACAGAAAGAACGGCCACCATCAACGCCAAATATTTCTTGTTCATGATATTCTCGTATACAAAGATTTCTCACTCCATTCGTTCAAAAAGAATAGCCTCCTCCCAGCCCAATTCGGAAACCCCCTAGCTTGAATGTTTCATCAAATGGCTTTGTATCGGCGTTGACAAATCTCAGATTCAAATCGATAAAGAACCTTTGTCCAAAGGATATGTAACACCCTCCCTCGATGTGATATCCCAGGGCCGAATCTGAGGTGTTTCCTATCCGAGCTTTCTCTTCAAAAGAATAAAAATCCGCTCCAGCTCCAAGATAAGGACTGAGATTGTTCATCTCCATCAATTTAATTCTCGCTCCCAAAACGACAGGTAACAGGGAAAATGCGATCTCTTCCTTGGTTAAAGTCATCTCTCCCGTATCCTTTAAATAACCGATCTCCCCTCTGAGCTCAATATTTTTCGTCAAATCAAAACCGAGAAAAACCCCGAACATGAGGTTGCCTGAACCGTAAGTCTTTTTGTAAATGGAATCAGCTACCGAATAATATCCTACAGAGCCTCCCGCTCTGAATCCTTCTGAATAAGAAAATGTATTGAAACAAAACAACAAAGAACCCATGATTATTAAAGATTTCTTCATTTTCATTTCCTAATCACTTCACACATACGTAAATCGAAGTCTCCCCATCGGCAGATCATAGAATCTGCTAAAAAAATATATTAAATGCCCATCTTTTGCGTGTAATTATATTTTCACTCACTATAAGTTGCAAGATTTATTCCATTTATGAAATATCTCAATTACCTGACATAGACAGAAATAGGGGAATTAAAGGCAGAAAAAATGACAAACATTGTCACTCAATGACAAATATTGTCAATTAGAAGGCCATTTAATCGTTCTTTTTCTTTTTTCTCAGTATTCCGGTCTCCTCCAGGTTCACTTCAAACGTCTCCTGATCAATGACCACTCCATATTGGTCTCTTGCCTTCTCGGAGCTGATGATTCCGTTTTTCACTTCTTTGGCCACAAGTTCGGGATCCCTGAGAAATGGATCGCCATATCCGCCTCCCCCTCCAGCCTGTTGAAACAAAACGGTACCAGGAGGAACATTTTCGACCAGATCCTTGCTACTGGTTTTATAAATTTTGCCATCCGGATAATGAAGCTCGATTTTATTCAAAGCTGCATTTTTCCCAGCGAACAAACCGAATGCGGGCTCGACATCTCCATCGCCAAAAGTCACAACTTTGGTATTCTCTCCTCCGATCTTGAATCTGGTTTCCACTCCCAGGCCCCCTCGCCATTGACCGGCCCCTGAGGAATCTAGCCAATACTCGTGTTTGAGCAAAAAATGGGGCGTTTGTTGTTCGAACATTTCATAATCCTGATCGAGCACTCCTCCTGAGGCATCGATCATGCCGATATGGTCATAGCCATCTACCCCATCAGTCGCTCCTGACCCCCCTTTTAATCCTAAAAATCCGATATCGACATAGCTATCCCTTTTACGCGTATCATAACCACTAGTCAGATAGCACAACAGCTGGTTCCATCCGGCGGTCACCCTTTTTGGGATGGCCGAAGATAATGCCCGGATGATCGCATCTGCATTAGGCGGGCAAAGATGATTTCCAAAAGTTGTCGCAGCGGGATATTTCGCATTCAGAAGCGTGCCTTCGGGGATAATGATTTTGACCGGTTTCACCATCCCATCATTATGAGGCATGTCGGGATTCACCATCTGGAGAAAAGTCAAAAGCGTGGCGCTTGCCGAAGAGGTATAGGTTCCGTTAACAAATCCGTCGGTCTGGGAATCCGTATCGGAATAATCAAAAACGATTTCCTCATCCTTCACCGTAATTTCGACCCTTATCTTGTATTTGGAGCCGGGTGTGCGCCCATCATAATAAACGGTCGCTTCACCACGATATACCCCATTGGGTATGGTTCTGATTTCCGCCTGCATCATTTTTTCGGTCGAACCGAACAGATACTCTTTATGAGATTCAAAGACATCTAATCCGTATTTGTTGACCAGCTTTAAAATGCCCCTTTCCCCTACGACACACGAGCCGATCTGCGCTCTCATATCGGCGGCCACGATGTCAAAGCGGATATTGGCGAATATAAGATCCCAGACGTCTCTGCGCAGTTTGCCCCGCTCGTAAACCTTGACAGGGGGAATTCGGAGGGTTTCCTGGAAAACCTCGGTCGCCTTGGGATTGTATCCGCCCGGCACAGCCCCTCCAACATCCGCCTGGTGCCCTTTGGCCGCCGCCCAGGCTATGAGTTCATCCTTAAAAAATATCGGCTTATAGACGGCCACATCGTTGTTCTGGTTCCCCATCGAGAAGACATCATTGTGGAATATGACATCGCCGGGGTAGATTTCACCGCCGAAATAATCGACGATGTATTCACAAACAGGTCCGAGAGAGAAGGAAAGAATCGGAAGGTTTTCGGTCTGCTCCAGCATTTTCCCCCGCCCGTCGTAGAGCCCTGTGACAAAATCTTTTGCTTCACAGAGAATGGGTGATCGGGTCGTTTTGGTCAGGACGATGCTCATCTCTTCAGTGATGGACTTGAACCTTCTCTGAAAAACGGATGCCAGTATTTTGTCGATCTTCATATTATGCACCCAGGCCGAGTTTTTTTTGGATTTCCTCCTCCTTCTCTTTTAAGTACACCGTATAACTCCCGTATCGATCGCACAATACATTATACTCGGGGGTCACGAACGTGGTGGTGTTCACCTGCTCGATGATGGCCGGTCCTTCTACGCGGTTTCCGCAGTTCATCTTGTGGCCATCATAAACGGGGACTTCCGCGAAAGCCTTATCCAAAGGAAGATAGACCATGCGGTTCTTTTTGAAGGCATAGGAAGGATCCGTCCCTTCGAATTCTTCCTGACTGAACCGCGGTTTGACCGTTTTCCCTACGCTCAAAAGCCTCAGGTTTATGAGTTCGATGGGTGTTTCCTCTTCTTCGAGAGAGTACCCATAAAGCCTGTTGTGCTCAGGATGGAAGAGATTCGCTATATGCTCGATATTTCCCTTGTCGATATCTTCTCTGGTGATTTCCACATTGACTTCATGGTATTGTTTGACATACCTCAAATCCACAGAATAGATATGCTGGATGGCATCTCCGGGAATCATTTCCGCTCGAAGCAGTTTTTTAGCGTCATTCTCCATCTCATAAAACAGATTTTTGAACGTCTGTTTGTCTAACCTTTCCAAACGTGTGGAGTAGGTTCGGACAAAATCGTGTTTCAAATCGGACATCAGCATCCCTGCCGCGCAAAAGATGGATGATTCTTTGGGGACGATCATGACCGGGATCTCCAGCTCCAGGCCGATCATGCAGGCATGAACAGGTCCTGCTCCGCCCGCAACGATCAGCGGAAATTCTCTGGGATCATGCCCCCGCTGCACGCTGACCTCGCGGACTCCTGCCGCCATATTGACGTTTATGATATGATACATCCCGGCAGCAGCATCTCTAATGTCCATGGTCAGCGGATCAGCAATTTTTTCTTTAATGGCCTTCTCCGCCTTTTCTGAGTTAAGGGGAATCTTTCCCCCGGCAAAAAAGTCTTTGTCCAAATATCCTAGAATCAAGTCGGCATCCGTGCAGGTCGGAAGTTCTCCTCCCAAACCATAACACGCAGGCCCAGGATTCGACCCGGCACTTTGGGGCCCCATCCGCAGGAGCCCGCCCTCGTCCACCCACCCAATGCTGCCTCCTCCCGCACCGATGGTCACTATACCCAGCATCGGGAGAGCTATCCGCAGCCGGTCGATTTCTCCTTCTGTCGTGACCAAGGGCGTTTTATCCTTAATCAATGCCGCATCGAAACTGGTACCCCCCATATCGACTGTGATGCAGTCCCGGTACCCCTG
The DNA here is from genome assembly GCA_964580235.1 of uncultured Eubacteriales bacterium. Lineage (GTDB taxonomy): Bacteria > Acidobacteriota > Aminicenantia > Aminicenantales > Aminicenantaceae. The sequence goes on from CAZOJY010000024.1 coordinate 18,052, forward strand.
CACTGAAGCGTACTCTATTCCTGCGACCGGCCCTGCTGCCGGGCCCGAGAGGAGAGTCACCGCAGCATTATCAATGGCTATATCGGGGGAAACGATCCCTCCGTTGGACTGCATGATGAGGAGAACTCCCTCGAACCCGATATCTTCCAATTTCCGGACGAGGTTTTTCAGATAGCTGCTGAGAATGGGGCCGACATATGAGTTCAATACGGTCGTCGAAATGCGGTCGTAGAACCGGATGCTGGGCAGAAAGACAGATGACACCGTCAGGTACGGAAAGGCATCCCCCTCTCCCCATTCCTGTGCGATGATTTCCGCTGCCCTGGATTCGTGTGTTCCGTCGGCAAAAGAGTTCATGAAACAGATTGAGATGGCTTCGACACCCTCTTTTTGGAACAGATCTATCGCCTTCAAAACATCCCTTTCGTCCAACGCCGTGACAATATCGCCCTTATAATCCAATCGCTCCTCGACAGGATACCTCAAGTATCTGGGGACCAGAGGTTCGACATTGGTGTATCTGTTATCGTACTGTTTCTCTCTGATTCCCCGTCTCATCTCCAGCGCATCCCTCAGCCCTTTTGTCGTCAAAAGGCCTGTCTTTGCTCCTCTCCTGGTCAGGACAGCATTGGTTGTCACCGTCGTGCCGTGGACAATTGTCGAGACCTTTTTAATAAATGCCTTCAGGGAGACCTCATGAGCCTCTGCCATTTCCGAAATGCCCTTCAGCAATCCTAAGGATGGATCTTCCGGAGTGGATAAAACCTTATAGATTTCGGATTCCCCATCCTGGGAAGTGAGCAAAAAATCCGTGAAGGTTCCCCCGACATCGATGCCTATCCTGTATTCCGTCATAGCCCCACGGGTTCTTTGAATTCGCCGAAAACTTCTTTTAATACCTTCGTGATCTCACCCAGGGTGGCAAAACTTTTGACTGCTTTGAGCATGTGAGGCATCACATTTCCCCCTGCCTGGGCCGCCTCTTTCAATCCAGTCAAGGCCTGCTCGACCTCTGTACTGTCTCTTTCTGTTTTTATCTGTGCCAACTTTTTTTTCTGCTCTTCGGCCACGTTCGGGTTGAAAGGATGCATTTCGATTTCCGTTCGCTCCTCGGCCATGACATACTTGTTCACGCTGACCTTGGGTATTTCTCCCAATTGGATTTTTTTCTCTCTCAAATAGGCCCGGTGGCTGACCTCTCTCTGGATAAGGCCTTCCTGGACAGCCTTGACCATTCCCCCCATATTGTCCACTCTTTGCATAGTCTTTACGATCTTTTTTTCTAACTCATCTGTCAGCCATTCGATGTAATAAGACCCGCCCAGGGGATCGACCGTATCTTTGAGACCCATCTCATCGGCCAAAATTTGCATGGTCCTCAAACTGATCAAGGCGGCTTTTTTCGAAGGGATGGTATAAGCTTCATCATAAGAACAAAGGGCCATGGTTTGAGTTCCCGACAAGGCAGATATCAAAGCATAATAAGCCCCCCGCACGATATTGTTTTCGGGCTGCTGCACGGTGAGACCGCCGCCGCCGCCGCCTGCGATCATTCTCAGAGTCATCGAGCGGGGATTTTGGGCCCCGAATCGTTCTTTGATGATCCTTGCCCAGAGCCTTCTTCCTGCCCTGAATTTGGCCACCTGTTCCCATATATTCCCATGAATATCGAAATTGAAGGCAATCCTCCCGGCGAAATCATCGATCTTCAACCCTCGGCTGAGTATTTCCTGAATGTAAGCGATAGCAATGGCAAAGGCATAGGCCATCTCCTGGACCGGCGTTGCGCCCGATTCCCGGATGTGATAGCCGCAAACGCTGAAAGGGTTGAATTTGGGAACGTTTCGAGAACAAAACTCCACCATATCACCGATCAGGCGGATGGATGGCTCCACTGGAAAAATCCATGTCCCTCTGCCGATATATTCTTTCAATATATCATTTTGTGTTGTGCCCCGGACTCGATCCCAGGGGATCCCTTGCTTCTCAGCAACCACAAGATACATGGCCAGCAGCACAGAGGCCACGGGATTGATGGTCAATGCTGTGCTGATCTTATCGATAGGAATATCCGTAAATGCTTCCTCCAGATCTTCCAGCGTATCGATAGCCATGCCGACCCGGCCCACTTCTTCCTCGGCGAACGGATCGTCCGAATCCAACCCCAGTTGGGTGGGCAGATCGAATGCCACATTGAGCGCTGTTTGCCCTTGTCCCAGGAGCCATTTAAACCTTTCGTTCGTTTCTTTCGGCGTCCCGAAGCCGGAATACTGGCGCATGGTCCAGGGACGTTTCCTATACATCAAGGGATGAATACCTCTCGTGAACGGATATTCGCCAGGACGGCCGATCTTTTCTGCGAAGTCCAGGTCTTTTATATCCTCGGGACCGTACAGGGGTTTCACCTCGATTCCGGATTCCAGAACGACTTTTTCTGGTTCTTCGGCGTTATCTTTTTTCATCTCTTGCACCCATCCGCTTTTGGATAAAATCGATGATATCTTCGAGCTTTGTTCCTACAGGGAAAACCTCATCGATTCCATACTTTTTAAGCGTTTTGACATCTCTTTGAGGGATATTTCCGCCGACCAGGACCATTTTATCTGAAAGCCCCAAATTTCTTAACTGATCCATCAGCTTTCGGGTCAAGGCAAGGTGCGCTCCTGAGTAAATGGACATTCCGATCACATCAACATCTTCTTCCAGGGACGTTTTCACGATCTCATCGATCGTCCGGTGAAGACCTGTATAGATGACCTCCATGCCAGCATCCTTCAGGGCAAGGGCAACGACTTTTGCCCCCACATCGTGCCCATCCAGTCCGGGCTTTGCAATCACTACTCTGATTTTTTTCTCCACCGCCGTGAATTATACTTCAAAGAGGGGTCGCGTCTCAACATTTGACATTTCGTTCTTGCATTTCGTCAAAAACCAAATAAGAAATCTAAAATTATTGGCGTTATCTCTTTTTAATCCCACATGAAATTTTTTTCTTGTATTAAATGAGAAACTTCAAGTAATCATTCCGTCCTTCATTCCAGAGAATCTTTAACCGTGGCAAGACAACTGAGGATTGAATATAAGGGGGCTTTTTATCATGTTATCTCAAGAGGGACAGGAAGAGACAAAATTTTTTTAAATGATAAAGATAAGCTGAAATTCTTGGAGAAACTAGGGGAAGCAGTCGATAAATTCAATTTGAAGATCCACAGCTATGTATTGATGAATAACCATTATCACCTCTTAAAAGAGACTCCAGAAGGGAATCTATCAAAAGCAATGCATTATATTAATACCAGTTATTCAAATTGGGTTAAATCGAAACATCAAATAATTGGGTCTGTGTTTCAAGGGAGGTATAAGTCGATTTTGGTTGAGAAAGAAGCATACTTTTTAACATTAAGTGCATACATTCATTTAATCTGAATTATTCATAAACATGATTTTTTTTACCGGGATTTAATACTATATACATTGAAATCAGGGACATGTACCGAAAATTCGGGCAGAAATAGTGAACAAACCAGAAAAATACGGATGGAGCAGCTTTCATGATTTTTTAAGAATTGAAAAATCAATTCCCTGGATTTTCTCAGACGACATTTTGAAAATGTTTTCTTATGATCGAAGTGCATATAAGACATTCGTTTATAACTTCATGATTAAGGAAAATGAAATCCGAAAACAAGATATCAGTGGTAAATATGGAATATTGGGGAGCGAGAAATTTAGGGATCAAACGGTTAAAAAATTTTATCCTAAAGCTAAAAAAAGCGACCAGCGAGAAAAGCCTGATTTGAAGCACTTAACTAGACTGAACAGAGAAGATATAAAAAAAATAATCCTAAAAACTTTTCGGGTTAAAGAAAAGGACCTATTTACTAAGAAAAGAGGAAACATATACAGGAAAATATATTTATATGGATTGAAAAAATATACTGATTTGAGCCTGCGAGAAATAGGTGAAATGCTGGAAATGGATTACGCGACAGTATCTCAGATGGTGAAACGTTTTACTGCGGATTTAGTAAAGGAAGACAACTTAGGGTCGATGGTGATAAAATTTGATGAAGAAGTCAAGAATTATAAAATGGGAAATGTCAAATGTTGAGACGCGACCCCCTAATATTTGCCGTCGATGATTTCTGTGAGAATCCCATGCGTGGCGGCCGGATGGATGAAAGCAAAATTCCGGTTGTATTCGGCAAAAAAGCGGGGTTTCTGGTCGATCAACCTCACCTTGTTTTTTTTCAGAACTTCCAGCGACTCCCCGCAGTTGTCCACGTTGTAGCTTATGAGCATCACGCCCTCTCCCGCTCGCCCGATGAACTTGGCCACTTCGCCGGTTCCGTCGAGGTCTTCCATGATCTCAATGGCTGTTTGCCCAACCATGAAGCCGGTCACCCGGATTTTCTCGGGCTCGTCCACATACCGATAGGCCACATCCCATCCGAAAGCATCAATATAGTCTTTTTCCGCTTTTTTGACGTCGTTGACAGCAATACATATATGGTCCACATGATTTGCTTTTAATTTTTCAGGCATGTTCTCTCCTCCTTTATAAAATTTCCAATAACTCCCTCGGATAAAATTTGGGATTTTTAAATCTTGGAAAAATACGTCGTGTTCCCGGTTTCGGGAGAACCTGGAGGGAGCTTGTACAGAATGGCACCCTCCACCGGACAGGCCTCATAACACTCCCCACATTGCTGACAAAGGTCAAGAATAACCGCGGCCTTTCCTTTAAACAATCCTATTATGCCCGGAGGGCAGGCCCGGGTACAAGCCCCACACCCGTTGCACCGAAAGGCATCGATCCAGGGAAATAAACCCATGTGGCTTGATCCGGAATGGGGGTAAACACTCATTTTTGTACCCGGAATGTTGGGCCGAGCGCTGGATATTTTTGACAAAATCATGCGAATCTCCTTTTTTTCTAAAATCTCATGCCTAGTCGGAAGCCGTCTTGAATCGCATCGAATCCGCGTCTTACCCAAACACAGTCCCCGATCATGGCCGTATCGCCCTTGTATGAGCCGTATCCAAGATCTTTGTTAGGGACGAGCTGCGCCAGGATAACCGTATCAGCAGGAACAGACTCGTCCTTAAACTCCTGTTTTTGTTTTGTTTTTCTATCCACGATCACCCAGTCTGCCGTAACTCTGCCATCGGTTATTTCTTTCACTTTCCCGTAAGTCAACTGTTGGACATTAGCCTTTCTGAGCCTTAGACGATACCTCCAGATGTAGGAGGGGTTTACATCCAGGCCGAAACGCGGGGCAGGATCAATCATAGCAAGGTTGAAGCCTTTTGCTCCTTCTTTCTCTAAAGTTTCAATCACAAAAAGCGCAAGAGAGATGGCCGCACCAGATCCACCAAGAATAACCACATTTTGGCCAAGTTTCGCTTTTCCTGTGAACACATCAAACATGCTCACAACATGTGGCTTATCCGCTCCTGGAATATCAGGGATCTCTGGTACGGCACCTGTCGCTATAACCAGAGAATCCGGTTTTTCCTTTTCGAGAAGCTCTTTGGACACCGGAGTCTCAAGAACAAACTTCACACTGAATTTATCGCACCGGGCTTTCGTATGGTTCACCCATCGCATGAATTCCTCATCGTCCCAGTATTTGCTCGAACCTTCTCCCCAGGGATTTCTCGATGCATAATACCACTGGCCCCCGATATGGTCCATCTTTTCGTAAACGCTTACAGCATGCCCTTTCTCTGCTGCAATACTGGCACATTGGAGACCAGCTATACCAGCCCCAGCTACGATGATCTTTCTTGTAACCTCGGACTTGGGAAATCCATAATAACCCCACTCCGGCTCCCCTTCATGACCGCAAGACGGCCTGGCTGTACAGTTAACCGGCGCATCACGGAAAAGCCGTGCCAGACAGACCTGACAGGCAACACAGGGAATGATATCCTCCTGCCGGTCCCACATGATTTTTTTAGGCAAAGCCGGGTCCGCAATCATGGGCCGGCACATCTCCCAGATGTCCAGTTTCCCCTCGGCAATGGCCTTCTCCGGGATCTCGGGAACAAAAAGCCTGTAGGCCATGCTGACCGGGATGCTGACCTCCTTTTTGGTGCGCTCAGCCACATACAGCCACTTGCCCATCGGGATATCCCTCGAGATGACGGAACCCAGGGATTCCTGCCATCCTACAGTCACGCTGACATAGTCGCAGCCGGCCGCCTCGGCTATTTTAATCGATTCCAAGCTTTCCTCTTCGGTATTCCCTTCCCTGTCATCGAGCATTTCCCAAGCACACAGGCGGATGCCCATAGGGACATCCGGCCCTATCTCCGTCCGGATGCCCTCGATAATCTTTCTCATGAATGTGCATCGCCCCTGAATATCCCCGCCGTACTCGTCGCTCCGCCAATTCGTGTATTTGGAAATGAAGTTCGAGATGAGGTAGCCTACGATTCCTGAAATCTCGATGATGTCATACCCCGCCTCCACGGCTCTGCGGGCACCGTCGATATGCTCCTGGATACATTCTTCCACCTCGGGGATGCTCATTTTCCTCTGCGGCCGGAAGCGCCGCAGCCTTTGCGGAATAGCCGAAGGGCCGACCGTGTAGTCGAGGTTAATCCCTCCGACGCGGCCGCAGTGCATCAACTGCAAACAGGCCAGCGCATCTCCCGCATGGATCACATCGGCCATTCTTTTCAATCCAGGAATGAACTTATCGTCCCAAATACCCATCATGCCCACATAACCCTGGCTTTCCCCTCTTGGATCCGTAGAAGCACCCTGGGTCGTCACAATTCCCGCCCCTCCTCGCGCATGCGCTTCGATGTAAGCCAGCTCCTTTTCGGAGATAAACCCATCGCTGGTGTTGTAATTGGTTTCAGTGGATGCGTATTTGATCCGGTTTTTTGCCCACAATTTCCCAATCTGGACGGGGCTGAAAAGATGGGGATATTTTTTTATTCCTGACAGCATTCAATCCTCCTTCCAAACAGCTGGGTATGCAAATTGATTAACTCGAACGATCATCGCCTGCAAAAAAGGTTATATGAAAATTTTCTAATTTGCAAGAAAAGAGTCTCTATTTGAGAAAAAGACCAATAAATAAGAGATATTTTCAGCCCACCCGGTTCTATTCCACTGCCGATTTGGATCGCGTTTCTATTCCGGCAAAAAAGAACACCCTAATAAACTTTCCACAAACATATTGACATTGACGAAAAAATTCTCTATAGTGTGCCGAAATGGACGAGAAAGCATTGAATATGGACAGGGGAGTAATTCTCTGTATGATAATGCGCGGCCCGAGCACGGGGCTATCTTACTAGACGTCTGTGCCGGGAATCGTCCTCGATTGATAAAATCCTCCGATTCTTGAAACCCCCACAGCCTTGTGTTCGGGACTCATCCCCTCAGATTCAGTATCGGCCTGCTGAATCCAAAAATAATGGATAATCAGCCAGATTACCGTTTTTATCTGTATTTGAAGAACACATTTACAAAGGAGGCCAACATGAAATTTTCAACAACTGCCATAAGGGCAGGCCAGCCGGCGGACCCGACAACCGGAGCTATCAGTTTTCCGATATATCAGACATCCACATATGCCCAGGAAGAACCTGCAAAACACAAGGGATTTTCCTATTCGCGAACGGATAATCCAACAAGGAAAGCACTCGAAGAAAATATCGCAGCTCTGGATAATGCAAATCATGGGCTGTGTTTTGCCAGCGGACTTTCTTCCGTCAATACCGTGATGAACCTTCTGGAATCAGGCAGCCATGTCATCGCTTCCGACGATTTATATGGCGGGTCCTACAGGATTTTCACACAGGTTTATAAAAAATTTGGCATCAGTTTCACTTTTGTGGATCAGACAGACCTGTCGAAAGTCGAGAATGCCGTAAGAAAAAACACAAAGATCATTTGGATCGAAACCCCATCTAACCCGCTCCTAAAAATATCCGATATCAATGTATTGTCCCGCCTCGCAGCAGAAAACGGCATCCTGTCTGTGGTCGACAACACCTTTGCTACTCCTTATCTGCAGCGTCCGCTCGAACTCGGCGCAGATATCGTGATCCAAAGCACAACAAAATATCTCGGAGGACATTCTGACGTCATTGGAGGGGCTCTGACGACAAATGACCCTGATCTGTTTGAACGACTGAAGTTTTATCAAAATGCCGTTGGAGCGATACCGGGTCCTCAGGACTGCTACCTCGTCTTAAGGGGAATAAAAACCCTTCCTCTGCGGATGGAAAGACACTGTGAAAACGCAAAAAAAATCGCTTCTTTCCTCAGCAAGCATAGCAAAGTAAGACTTGTTTACTATCCGGGCCTGCGAACGCACCCCGGATATTTTACCGCCAAAAAGCAGATGAAAGAATTTGGCGCTATGCTATCGTTCGAACTGAAATCAGGATGGGAGGGAGCATTTCAGTTCGCCAAGTCCGTGAGGCTTTTTTATCTTGGAGAAAGCCTGGGCACGGTCGTCTCGCTTGTCAATCACCCTGCAAGCATGACTCACGCGTCCATTCCCCAACAAATCAGAGCGAAGAACGGAATCACAGACGGGCTTCTGAGGCTGTCTGTCGGCTGTGAGGATATCGAAGATCTAATTGCAGACCTTGACCAGGCCCTCAGAGCAGTGGATGTGAAGACAGGAGATGCGTTCGCTGTCTCCGGCAGAGTTGGCAGAATCGAGACCAATGGATTTTCAAAAGCAGAAAAAAGGAGTCGAAAAAATGAGCAAAATCAAGGTGGGAATTCTGGGCTGCACAGGACTGGTCGGCCAGCAGTTCGTCAAAATACTCGATAACCATCCATACTTCCATGTTTCCTTTTTGTCGGCATCCGAAAAATCCGCAGGAAAAACATATCGCGAAGCAGCAGATTGGATCATAGGCAGCAGCATTCCAGCAGACATCCGCGAAATGAGGATTGCCGAGCTAACCCCATCAGCGCTGAAAGAGAGAGGAGTGAAATTCCTGTTCAGCGCACTGCCGTCTGAGGCCGCAAGACAAACGGAAAGGAGACTGGCAGAGGAAGGCTTTTTTGTTTTTTCCAATGCCAGCGCATTCCGGATGGATGCAGCCGTTCCGATTGTCATTCCGGAAGTGAATCCGGAACATTTCGCCCTAGCCGAGGCCCAGGCTTTAAACGGCCGCGGCTTTATCATCACCAATTCGAACTGTTCGGCATCCGGCCTAGCACTTGGGCTGAGACCGCTCTCGCCGTTCGGATTGAAATCGGTCATGGTAACCACCTGTCAGGCCTTATCAGGAGCAGGCCGCAGAGGCGTAGCTTCGCTGGATATTCTTGGGAACGTGATTCCTCACATCAAAGACGAGGAAGAAAAGATAGAGAAGGAAACAAAGAAAATCTTCGGTCAGGTGCACAGCGGTGTTGTGGAAGAGGCAAGCTTTGAAGTCAATGCAAGCTGCTGCAGGGTACCCACCCGGGTGGGCCACTTAGAAAGCATTGTCATTGAAACAGAGAAAGAACTAGAAGTGAATCAGGCTGTAGAAGCATGGGAATCATTCCAGGGCATTCCTCAAAAAATGCAGCTTCCGACTTCTCCTCGAAAGCCAATAATCGCTGTCGATAAAACCTCACGGCCTCAACCTATCCTCGATGCATGGACCGGCTCCCCCGACCGGGCCAGAGGGATGGCTGTCTCCATCGGAAAGGTCAGAAAAAAAGGGGGGAAAATCAATTTTTTCCTCCTTGTGAACAACATGATTCGGGGAGCCGCGGGGACATGCCTGTTGAATGCGGAATATGCCGTCAAAAAATGGCATATCGAATGACCAATGCACCAAAGGAGGGTTTGATGAAGATCATGAAATTTGGAGGAGGATGCCTGAAGAACTCCGATCACTTCACGCGGGCGGCAGAGATTATCGCTTCGGAAAAAGACAAGACAGCCGTTGTTACCTCTGCGATGCACGGCGCGACGGATATGCTGGTCGATGCAGTCCACAAGGCCATGACATCGGAAAAAAACGTCCCTGAATTCATTCAGGCGTTTAAGAACAAACATGACACTGTTGCCGGCCAGAGTCTCAAGCATAACCATTTTAAAAAGGCCCTCGCACAAGCAATCGAAAGCAAAGTAGAAAAATTGGAGCGCCTTCTTTATGGAATCTCCTACACGGAAGAAATCACCAAATCTGTGAAAGCCCGCATTCTGAGTTATGGTGAAAGACTGTCCGCATTGATTCTCTCGGCTGTGGTAAAAGAAAAAAACATGGCATCTGTTCCGATGGAGGCGGACAAAATCGGCATCATCACGGATGAAGCCTTCGAAAACGCAACCGCCTTGCTCTCCGAGGTGAGAAAAAATCTGGCACAAAGCGTGCTCCCTGTGATTGACACCGGAGTCGTCCCGGTGATCACCGGGTATTTCGGATGTACAAGAGAAGGGAAAATAACCACATTCGGCAGGAACGGATCGGACTACAGCGCTGCCGTCATCGCCAGTGCCGTCGATGCATCGTGTGTGGAAATCTGGAAGGATGTCGCAGGTTTCATGAGTGCCGATCCCAAAATTGTCAAAGACGCAAAAAATATCGGCAGGCTGTCCTACTACGAGGCTGCTGAACTCTCCTATTTCGGCGCAAAAATTCTGTACCCCCGAACCATGGAGCCGCTGATCGCAAAAAATATTCCTGTGCACATCAAAGACATTCACGATTCCGGACACCCGGGAACGGTCATCCGCAACGGCGGTTGTGAAAGAAAAAACATCGTCAAAAGCATCACCTACAACAATGAGATATCCGTGCTCCGCATTCACGGGCCTGGTGTGGGTATCAAGCCCGGAATCATCGCAGAAATCAGCCGCATTCTTTCCGATGCGGGAATCAACATTTATTCCGTCATCACGTCCCAGACATGCATCAATCTTCTCCTGGACAGGGCAGATTCCTGCCGCAGCCATGACTCATTGAAGCCATTGACCGGTAGCGTGATCGAAAAAATCCATCGCAAAGAAAACATCGCGCTTATCGCCGTCGTGGGCAAGGGCATGCTGGAAAGACAGGGCATAGCAGCCAAAGTCTTCTCGGCCGTCGCCCGTGAAAACATCAATGTGGAAATGATCTCTTCCGGCGCATCAGAGGTTTCCTATTATTTCATCGTCAGAAAGGAGGATCTCGCAAACGCCGTAAGGGCCGTCCACCAAGAATTTTTTTAATTCGATGAACCCGAAATTGCCGATAGAACCAACAATGTGCACATTCCAGTGTCATTACGAGCACCCAAAGGGTGTGCGGCAATCTCTTGATAACATATTGAGATGCCCACGCTTTGCTCGCCATGACACTTTCTATCGGCAATTCTGGGATGGAATAGTCGCTTGACATCAAATTTATCCTGCGATATAAGTTCTTTCGGCAGCTCAGACCAAACCAAAAAACCGAGAAAAATTGGGCAAAAACAAATCCAATCCCCAAAAACGATCAGCAGGCTTAGGGGCGTTAGATATATGAAACCCCGGACCATCATCAGTGTGGAACAGGCCTTGACCTTGACCTACGCCACCCTTCGCTTTGTCCATCTGGGCTGGCGTGTGATCAAGCTGGAGCCCACACCGGTGCCAGGCCGGAAGTCCAAGGGCGATCCCAACCGGTACATCGGACGCCCCGTTGCCGGGGAAGACCGCCACAGCTATTTCGTAGCTCCCAATGTCGGTAAGGAGGCCATCGCCGTCGACCTCAAAAGACCGGAAAGCCAGGTCTTATTAAGGCGCCTGATCGAGAAACTGAGTGTCGATGTGTTCTGCACTAACACCATGCCGGCCAGGCATAAAAAATTGGGGATCGATCACGAAACGCTTCGTCTTGGAAGAGAAGACCTCATCTGGTGCTGCATATCGGCCATGGGATTGGCCCATCCGGACGTTCCCGGCTATGATCCTGTCATGCAGGCTTTGTGCGGATACATGGACCTCACAGGTTATCCCGACGGGCCGCCGCTTCAATGCGGTCCCCCTCTCATCGACCTCAAGGCGGGTGACGAGGCGTTCACCCAGATCCTTCTAGCTTTGATGGAGCGGGATGAAACCGGCAAGGGGAAAATCATCGACATTTCGATGGCTCAGGCTGCCCTTTCCTGGCTCCCCACGTTCGTGCCGATGCTCGATATGGGATCCCCCCCTTCAGAGCTCAGACGTTCGGGCAACGAGCACCGCCAGTTCATCCCGGTCAATGCCTACCGCACGCAGGACGGCTTTGTCTATATGGCCATCGGCAGCGATGCCCAGTGGAAAAGGATCGTTAAAAAGCCCCTGTTCGCATCCCTCGACCAGGAGCGGTATGCGACAAACGAAGGACGCCGGAAAAACAAGGAAGAACTCCACCAGGCCATCGCAGCAATCACGCAACAACATCCATCGAAAAAAATCTCGGCAGTCCTGGCAGAAGCCGCCATCCCCCATTCGCCGATCACCCCGATCGAGGAAGTGCCGAACCTGCCATTTTTCAAAGCCTCTGCCCTGAAAACCGTGACGCCCGATGGAAAAGCCGTACGCCTGCCACCTCCGGCTGTCCCCACAGAACATCTGGAACACATCCGAAAAACCCTGCCTTTTGCCCCGGCCTACGGGGAGCACACAGACGCCATCCTCCAGGAAGCGGGCCTCTCCATAGATGAGATCGCCAATCTCAAAAACCAGGGAGTCGTGGCATGATTCGGTATGATTATCACAAGCCGGGCACTCTGAAGGAGGCTTTCCGGCTGAAAAAATCCATCCCCGAATCGCTGTTTTTATCCGGGGGGACAGACCTGATGGTCCGGATAAAAAAAGGGGAGCTTCATCCTCAGGGGCTCATTTCCCTTCGCTCCATCTCTGCTCTTTCGGGAATCGAAAACGGAAAGACAATCCGCATAGGCGGGATGACATCTATCAGCAGCCTTATAAATAATCCGTTGCTTAAGGAAAAATATCCTGTTCTTATCCAGGCCGCTGAAAAATTAGGGAGTATCCAAATCCGGAATGTGGCCACAATCGGGGGGAATCTCTGCAACGGCTCCCCGGCCGCCGATATGGCCCCTCCGCTTCTCGTGTGTAAAGCCAGACTCCGGATGCAGAGCGCTCAAGATACCCGGGATCTTCCGCTTGAAAAATTCTTTCTAGGACCTAGGGAAATAGATCTTTCTTCAGAGGAAATTTTGACCGCCATTCTGCTCGATCCTCCGGAGCCCGGCACAAAATCGATCTTTCTGAAAAAGGGACGAACGAGAATGGATCTGGCCGTGGCAAGTGTGGCTGTTTTGATCCAGATCGAAGGTGATCTCTGTCTCAAGGCCAGGATCGCTGCGGGATCTGTCGCGCCCACCCCCCTGCGGCTTTTGGAGGTGGAAAAACTTTTAGAAGGCGCCACGTTGTCGCACGAACTTTTGGCAGAGGGCCAGCAACTGGTATCCCGCAGCGTATCTCCGATCACCGATGTCCGCTCCACCGCCGATTACAGGCGTCACCTGGTTGGAGTGCTCGTAAAGCGGGCGCTCGAAAACCTGCTGAATGAGGGCTCTGGGGACAAGGAGATCGGGGACAGGCACCGAGTATGAAAAAAACCATTTCCTTCACCCTGAACGGATCCCGGGTCGACGTGACCGCAGACAGCCAGCAGTCCCTGCTCGATCTTCTGCGCGGCCCTCTGCACATGACCGGAACCAAGGAGGGCTGCGGGGAGGGAGAGTGCGGAGCCTGCACGGTTTTGGTGGACGGCCTGGCTGTCAACTCCTGTCTCTATCCGGCATTCGAAGCCGCAGGCAAAAATGTCCTGACCATCGAAGGCATGGTCGACAGGGATAACCGGTTGTCCATCATCCAGCAGGCCTTTGTCGACTGCGGGGCCATTCAGTGCGGATTCTGCACACCGGGTATGGTTCTCAGCACCAAGGCCTTTCTCGACAGCCAGACCGATCCATCCGATGACGATATCCGGGAAGCCCTCGCCGGCAACCTCTGCCGCTGCACGGGATACGTGCAGATTGTCGAGGCCGTAAAAAAAGCTGCGGCTCTCGTGAGGAAAAAAGCATGAGGGATTTCATCAACATCGGGAAACCCTCTCCCCGGCCGGACGGCCCTGATAAAGCCGCGGGCAAAGCCCACTATATCCACGATCTCGAACGTCCGGGCATGCTCTACGGAAAAATCAAATTCAGCGATCGTGCTCATGCCCGCATCAAACATATCGACACATCAAGGGCGGAACGACTGTCCGGCGTAAGAGCTGTCATCACGGCCGAAAATACACCTGAGATCCGGTTCGGTTTTCTCAGGGATAACCTGGCCCTCAAAAAGGATAAGGTGCGCCAGTACAGGGATGAGGTGGCCGCTGTGGCCGCCATCGATGCAGGCACTGCTGCAGAAGCCGTCGATTTGATTCACGTCGAGTATGAACCTCTTCCCGGTGTTTTCTCCCCTCAGGAGGCCATGAAGGAGGGTGCACCGCTCATCCATGAAACCGACCCCAGCGGGAATCCAAGAAGCCATAATGTTCTCCCCCTCAAATATCACCATGAATCGGGTGACTTGGATGCGGGCAAGCGGTCAGCGAAGTCCATAGCGGAAGGGGAGTTCTCGACCCCGCTCGTGCAGCAGTGCTGCATGGGAACGGCCGGGTGCATCGCGGAGTTCGACATGAACGGCAACCTCACTCTCTGGGCCAAGACCCAGATCCCGTTCCTGGCCCAGCGAGATTTCAACCAGGCCCTTTCAAATATGGGATTGAAAGGCAAAAATACCCGGATTATCGTGCCAACCCTGGGAGGAGGTTTCGGCACAGGACTGGATACCCACGCGTATGAATACATTGCTATTCTGCTGGCCTATCGAACAGGGCATCCGGTGAAAATCGTTTACACCCGGAGGGAGGAGTTCGCCAACCTCTCTCCCAGGCAGTCCTCGCAAACACGGATCATCCAGGGCTGTGAAGCAAACGGCAAGCTCACCTTCCGCCAGGTCGAAGTGCTCCAGGACAACGGGGCCTACACCTCGTGGGGCGCCACCTATCCCTCTGTCATGATGATGCCGGCCACATCCCTTTACCGTGTTCCCCATATCGCCTTCGACGCCGAGCTGGTGTACACGAACAACACCTACTGCCAGGCCATGCGAGGCTACGGCAATCCCGAGCTGACATGGGCGCTTGAGAGCAGCATGGACGAGCTGGCCGAGGAAGCAGGGATCGATCCGTTCGAGTTCCGGATGCTGAACCGCAACGAACCCGGAGACACCACACCCATGGGACTGAAGATCAGCACGTGCGGCCTCAAAGAATGTCTCGAAACCGTGGCCAAAAAACTCGACTGGAAAGGGGGAACAAAAAAAGGAAAAAACCGCGGAGTCGGCATGGCCTCCTTGATCCATGTGGGAGGCGGCGGACGCATCTACCGGTCAGATGCCAGCGGCATGATCCTCAAACTGGACGATTTCGGCAACGTGAACGTTTTTCACGGCGGCGTGGAGATGGGCCAGGGATTACACGCCGTCTTGATTCAGGCGGTAGCCGAAGCGCTGGGCGTTTTGCCCGATAAGGTTTTCATCAATCCGACAGACACAGGGACCTGTCCCTGGGATGTAGGAACACACGCCAGCCGCGGGGCTTTTATGGCGGGCAACGCCGCCGTTCTTGCTTCCGAAAAGCTGCGCAGCAAAATATTCGAACTGGCAGAAGAGCTGTTTCCGGAAGAAGCGGAAAAAAATCTCAAAAAACACCGGGTTAAAAACCCGGACTATAACCCTCCGGATTTTGACATCGCCAAAGCTGCCAAACGAGACCGGTTCGACCTGAAAGAGGGATACATTTTTATCCAGGACGCTCCCACTGAACCATGGCTTCGGCTGGACCTGGGACGGCTGCTCCGCGCCGCCCATTTCCGTCCGCAGGGACAGATGCTGACTGCCGAAGCCTTTTATGACCCGCCCAATGAGCTTCCTGAATTCGAGAAGGGCTTCGGCAATATCTCTGCCACCTACGCATTTGGAACCCAAGGAGCAGAGGTTGAAGTGGACACGGAAACCGGTGAGGTCAAGATTCTCCGGATGGTCGCGGCCCATGATGTTGGCAAAGTCCTCAATCCTCCAGGGCTCAAAGGACAGATCTACGGAGCATTGGCTCA
Source organism: uncultured Eubacteriales bacterium (assembly GCA_964580235.1). Lineage (GTDB taxonomy): Bacteria > Acidobacteriota > Aminicenantia > Aminicenantales > Aminicenantaceae. Next base: position 34,175 of record CAZOJY010000024.1, read on the forward strand.
AGGTGTCGGCTATGCCTTGTACGAAGAACTGAAATCAGATAAAGGAAAGATCCAGAACCTGGATTTCCGGGACTACAAGATCCCCAGGACCCAGGAGATGGACTTCCCGATCGACCTTGCGTTTATCGAAACCGATGACACTTTCGGCCCTTTTGGAGCCAAGGGAGTGGCCGAGCCGGGACTGGTCCCCACAGCACCCGCCATCTCCAACGCAATCTACAACGCTGTCGGCGCCCGCATCCGCGATCTCCCGATCACACCCGAAAAAGTGCTCAAAGCTTTAAAGAGCTCAAAAACGGAATTTGAAAAAGAATATTAACCTGAATTATTCATAAACATGATTTTTTTTACCGGGATTTAATACTATA
>CAZOJY010000025.1:0-33684 GCA_964580235.1 uncultured Eubacteriales bacterium
ATTTAATTTTCAGCTTGAGCCGACATATGAGAGAAGGGAGGAGAATCATATCCCCGAGAAGCGCGCTAAACATGGTAAAAGCCATCAGAATTCCAAAGAATTTGGCAGGCTTAAAATCATTTGCAAGCAATACGAGAAATCCTAATCCTATGGTCACTGAGGTTGTTATCAACGCCCTTCCTTTTGTGAGGAGGGTTCTCCCAATCGCTTTTTTATAATTGTATCCCGACTTTTTCAATTCAAGACCTGTCCGGTGCAGGATGTGAATCGTGTCATCCACAATGACTCCTATGGCACAGGAGGCGATCATGACTGTTCCGGCATCAAGATTTATTCCCAGAAATCCCATGAGTCCAAAGATCATAATGATCGATGTTATGTTTGAAAACGCAACGGCGAGCACAAGAAAAAAAGACCGGAACGTCAGTCCTATGACAAAAAAAATCAGGATGAAAGCGATCGAAAAACTGAAAATCTGAGTTTTGATGATGTATTCATGGAAATGGGCATAAAGTGGCATGATTCCGGTTAATTCGACCGAAATGTTATCGCCTTCAAAAAACTTTCCAGCCATATTTTTCAGATGTGTTTGGATTTCCATCATCTCTTTTGAGGTTATCTCCGAGGGCGTCCGGAATGACACGACAGTCTTCTTGAATTCCTGGTCTGCCAGCCTGTTTAAATATTCCGGTCTGCTGTTCCGAAGGGAAAATGCAGGGAAATTTACTGGACTCATCGCAAAAAATATGTCTGCCAGGGAAATTTCCCTTTTCAGGCCCAATTCCTCGGCAGCCTTTATTTGAAAATCCAGGATTTTTTTCAGTGTTTCCTGATCCTGAAATTTATTCCTCTGGGATGAAACAAGCACAGCCTGAATCGGATAAACGCCTCCGAAGTGCTCATCGAAGAATCTTGCAGATTTCACGATTTCATTCTCAGGGCTGAAGTATTTCAACTGATTTGTATTGACCTTAATCCGGAACACTCCCAGAGCCAGAATGGAGGTTGCAACAATAGAAATCAGGATGACTGAATTTTTATGAGAAGTGACCAAGCGAACATTCCAATCCAAAAGGCTCACTAATCTGCTTTTGTTTTTATCTTTTTCGGCAGGTTTTGATCTGTGGACGGAATGGAGAATCAAAGGGAAAACGTGAAAAAAAACAAAAAATTCAAACAACATTGCCAAAGCGGCGTACAGTCCGAATTGAGCGATGGCTTTTGAGGGGCTAAAAAAAAGAGAAAAAAAACCGATTGAGCTTGTCAGACTTGTGAGAAAACAAGGCCGCCAAATTCGAGATACACCTGAGATGATGGCATCTTTCCATGAAAAATGATTGCGGAGCTCTTCCTGAATGCGGTTGATGATGTGAATCCCGACTGCAATCGAAATGATGAGAACAAGGGGAGTGATCATATTGGTCACAAGGTTTAATGCATGACCCAGCACCGCATAAAACCCCATGGCCCAGACAACCGCAATCATGCTTGTCAAAAGAACAGAAAAAGCAAAAGAAAATTTCCGAAAGATAAAAAGGAGTATGAAAAAAATCCCCACAATCGTAAAGAGGATGGCCTTCCCGGCATTATCTCTTGCGTATCGGTCCAATTCTGCTCCCATAAACAGAGAACCGGAAAAATGGACTTCGCAGTCTTGTGGCATTCCGGTTTGGACTATTCTCTGGACCTTTTTAATTATCTCCCCCCTAAGAAACTGAGATCCTTCTTCGCTCACATGGACAATAATCTGTGTGGCCTTTCGGTCATCTGACAGGAAAAAATCACGGATTATTTTCTTTAAAGGCACATTCCGAAATCGCAGATTATCGAAGTCAAAGATGCTCGTTACAGACTGAATCCCTTCCACTTTTCTGACATTTTTTGTGACCTGTTTGATATAAGTTCCCATCTCATCATAGAAGAGCGTTTCTGAACTGAAGCCAAGAACCAAGAGGTGATCATTCCCGAATTCCTGCTTGAATTTTTTGTACTTAATGTAATAGGGATCATCTTTTTTAAACCACATCTGGGTTCTGCTCCCCACGGAAATGCCTGCAAGATGATAGGCAAAAAATGCAGTTATTCCCAGAAATAACAAAAGAACAGCGGTTTTGTGCTCAAAAAGCATTCTCTGGTAAGCGCTCATTTCATTTCTCCTGATTCATTCCTATCTCTATTTTCTCTCCTGTCTTAACGCTGTCATCATAGGCGGTGACGGGGGAAAAGTTGTTATTTATTTGTAAAAAAGCTGCAAAGATTTTGTTAATTTATTTGCCATCCAATAAACCCACTTGGGTTTGAGTGCGGTGAGCTGCTTTATCCTTGACCCGCACAACTTAATCTCCTATACTCATCCCGGAAAAAATGGTCAAAGCTTCCCGCGAATTTCAGGTTTTTGCCAAACCGGCCGGTTCTATGTGCAATCTGAACTGCAGGTATTGTTACTACTTGAAGGCAAAAAATCTTTATTCAAAAGGCGAATGCTTCCGCATGCCCGAGGTCATCCTTGAGGAATACATCGTCCAGCACATCGAGGCTTCCTCCGGCCCTGTGATCCGTTTTTCCTGGCACGGCGGGGAGCCAACTGTCTTGGGGCTGGACTACTTCCGCAAGATCGTGGCGCTGCAGCACAAACATCAGCCACCCGGCCGGAACATCGCCAACGGCATACAGACAAACGGAACCCTGCTGGATGCAGACTGGGCCCGGTTTTTGGCAGATGAAGGCTTCGCTGTCGGGCTGAGCCTGGACGGTCCGGCGGAAATGCATGACCGATTCCGTGTTTCCAAAAGGGGAAAACCCACGCACGCACGGACGATGAGAGGATACGAATTGCTGCGTCAGCACAAGGTTTATGCCGATATCCTTTGTGTGGTTAATGCCCATAATGTCCGATTCCCTGATCAGGTTTACCGGTTTTTCAAGATGATTAAAGCCTCGTATATAAGCTTTCTGCCGATGGTTGAACTGCGGTCAGATTCCCCAGGCCCTATCAGCTCTCTTACCGTTCCGGCTGCAGCTTGGGGAGATTTTCTCTCCACTATCTTCGATGAGTGGATGGGCCAGGATATCGGTCGGATAAAGGTGCAGATATTCGAGGAGGCAGCAAGGACAGCCTTCAGACAGGACCATTCCTTATGTATTTTTCGGCCGAGCTGCGGGGATATTCCAGTCGTCGAACACAACGGCGACTTCTATCCATGCGATCACTTTGTCGATAAAAACCATCGTCTTGGGAACATCATCGAAACCCCCCTGGTCAAGTTGATCGAGAGTCCGGCCCAGAAAGCATTCGGCCAGGCTAAATTGGATTCCCTGCCTCGCCTTTGCCGGGAATGTGTGGTCAGAGATATGTGTCACGGCGGATGCCCGAAAAACCGGTTCCTCCGGACACCAGATGGAGAAGGTGGCCTGAACTATCTCTGTGAAGGCTACAAGCGTTTTTTCGTCCATTGCCGGCCTTTCATCTCGGAAGTGGCCGCTGAATGGCAGCGCCGGACACATGAGCAGCAAACGTCAGGTAACTATGTTCCGAATGATCAAAAGATTCCTGAACCAGGCCGAAAAAAACCATCCTCAAACAGCGGCAGGAAAAAATAAAAAAAGGGCTGTTTGTGACCGGTCCTCAGGTTTTGAGTTTTTCCTTGAAAAAAGCGATGGTCCGCTCAAATGCCAGGAGGGACGCTTCCTTGTTGTACCGGGATCCTGTGTCGTTAAAAAACGCATGCCCGACCCCTTCGTACATGAATATTTTGTAATCCACAGAGGCCTTTTTAAGAGCCTCTTCGAATGCCGGAATCCCAGCATTTATCCGTTGATCTAGACCGGCATAATGGCACATCAGGGAAGCCTTTATCTTGGGAACATCTTCCACGGCCGGCTGTCTTCCATAAAAGGGAACGGCGGCGGAAAGATCCGGAGAATTCACTGCCACCTGGTTTGTCATTCCTCCCCCCCAGCAGAAACCCATGCATCCAACCTTTCCCGTGGACTGCGGATGGGTTTTCAAATAATCCACAGCAGCAACAAAATTTTTAACCGCTGCTCCACTATCGAGTTTTCTCATAAGGGAGCGTGCCTCATCCACATTCGCTTTTGGCGTTCCTCCCAGCGGGGAAAGGGCATCTGGAGCGACGGCCAAAAATCCTTCCAGAGCTACCCGCCTGTTGACGTCTTCGATATGGGGTTGAAGCCCTTTGTTCTCGTGGATCACGATCAAGCCTGGCAGCTTTTCCTCTCCTTTCGGCCTTGCCAAATAGGCTATCATCTCCCCTGTTTTGCCTGAATATTTCACATATTCCGTGTGAAGACGGGAGTCATCTTCAGACACGGTTTGGGCTTCTGCATACCTGCTCTCAAGGAAAGGCAGCAGAGCCGCGGCTGCGGCTGCCCCCCCGGCAAGCCCGGTTAAGGTCTTGAGAAAGTCCCGGCGATCCAGCCGGCCTTTCTTGTAGACATCGAATAATTCCATAAATTCGGAGTCCTTGATTATTTTGGGATTTTTGCTCATTTTTGCCCTCCAGGGTTGAGATCAGATTTGCCTTTCTCTTTTTTGACGTATCACAATTATTCTGTGAATGTCAATGACGATATACCGGGACGCTGCGGCCTTCGGTTTTGTATTTTTCGATCAGACGGGTCAGCCGGTCGACTATGTCCTGACGCTCCATCCACAGATCGTGCTGCTCGTACGGATCCGATTTCAAATCGTATAATTGACCGGGAGTCCCGGGTTCGGGGCGTTCCCCGGACGGCTGGACCCAGCCCCCAGAAGTTTTGTTGTCAAGGATCAATTTCCAATTTCCCTGACGGATGGCAAACGTTCCGTTTTCAGAATGGGAAACAAGCGATTCCCGGATGGGCCTGTCCCCTCTTTTTCCGAGCAGGGCCGGAAGGATGCTGCAGCTGTCCGGCCCTGCCCCGACAGGGAGATCTATATGCAGGATCGCTGCACAGGTGGCAATAAGATCTGTGAGACATATCATCTCATCGCTCGAAGTTCCTGCCTGGATTTTCCCCGGCCAGCGCGCGATAAACGGGACCCGATGTCCCCCCTCCCAGATATGGGATTTGTATCCACGAAACGAACCGGATGACCGGTGCCCTCCTGTCCCGTGCCGAGGACCATTATCGCTGGTCACGATTATCAGTGTGTTGTCCACCACGTTCAGCCGGTCCAAAGCCTTGAGGATCTCGCCCACACACCAATCCGCTAAAACAACCAGGTCCCCCCTCGGACCTTCCTGGCTTTTTCCTTTGACCATATCAGGCGGAAGCCAGGGCGCATGAGGAGATGAAAGAGGCAGATAGACAAAAAAAGGCCTTTTGGGATACTCCTGGTGAGATTTCTCCATAAATTTGATGGCTTCCCGAGTGAACGTTGGATCCACCTCTTCAAGATCAAAGCCCGGAGCCATCCAGCCCGGGCGGGGACGAAAATCGGGGGGTTTGTTTTTATCAACACCTATGGACCTATCGGGAATCCCCACGGTATTTCTGTTTTTGATGTAGGCAAAAGGCCCATCAATCGTTGAGCAGGCAGCGGTAAAATAAGCCTCATCAAAACCGAGATCCCCCGGTCCACCTTGGATGGGCCTGGTAAAATCGACATTCATTCCCTTTTCCGGGTCCCCATCCTGCCAGGAGCCGCGCCACATCTTCTCTCCATCTTCCCATGTGGGTGTAAACCCGTTTTGCCGGGTCCAGCCCAAGCCGAGATGCCACTTGCCGAAACACCCTGTCCTGTACCCTTTCTGTTTTAGAAAAGACGCCACAGTCGGACGGTTCGGTTCGATCAACGGAGGCGTGTATCCGCCCACAACGCCACGCTTCAACCAGGTGCGCCAGCAATATCTTCCTGTCAGCACACCATAGCGAGTGGGAGAGCAAACCGCAGAGGGAGAATGGGCATCGGTAAACCGGATCCCCTGACCTGCCAGCCGGTCCATGTTGGGAGTGGGAATCCTTGATTCAGGATTATAACATCTCACGTCCCCGTAGCCCATATCATCGGCCATGATAAAAATGATATTGGGGTTTTTCCTCTTCGTAAAAACCCTACAATCATTCGCTCCCATCGTCACGATCCCCAGTCCCAGCACCTCTAAAAATTTGCGTCTGTACATTCAGTACCTTTTATTATAGATCTTGTTTGGATTTGTTTGCATGGTGGAAAATATTCTCTGCCGTTTTTTGCACGCATTCTCCTTTTTTCATGATAAAAGGCTATTTTTTCAGAGATCAATGACCACCTTCATTGTTTTATCCATGTTCCCTTTGATAAATTCAAAAGCTTTTGGGTAATCCTCGAAGGGGAAGTGTTTGCTGATCAGAGGATCGAGGCTGATCTTCCCGGAGTGAATCAGTTCGATCGCTGTGCTGTAATCTTCAGATTTGTACATCAGTGTCCCAATCAGGCGGAGCTCTTTATCCTGGACCAATCCGATATCCAGACACGGTTTGTTCCCAAAAACACCCGCAACGACGATATCTGTCCCTTTTCTGGCCAATCGAACAGCATCTGCGATCGTTTCTTCCGCTCCCACACACTCCAGGATGGCATCGGCTCTGTCCGGCCCAAAGGATTCGTCAACTTTGGCTTCGAGATTTTCAGACGCGACATTCACGCAATGGTCAATTCCACAATTTCCGGCTACCTCCAATCGGTAATTGCTGATATCGGTAATCAAAATCGATTTTGCTCCCAGGCTTTTTGCCGATTGGGCCGTAAGATTGCCGATCGGTCCGGCCCCCAGAACCAAAATGTTCATCCCATCAACATCTCCTAAACGGCGAACTGCATGCACACCCACCGCCGCAGGCTCGATCAGCGCCCCATGATCGCAGCTTAACCCGTCGGGAAGCTTCACCACCAATTTTTGGTCGACTGGAATATATTCCCGGGCGGCCCCATCTGCCTGACAGCCGATCACTTTCAAATCATCGCAGATATGATAATTCCCATGCCGGCACGGATAACATTCTCCGCATACCAACTGGGGCATGACTGTCACGCGGTCCAGAACGGAAAAGCTTTCCACTTGATCTCCGATCTTTGCGATCTCACCAGAAAATTCATGACCCTGGACGATCGGACAGATAATGTATGGATGCCTGCCGTAATAGGCGTGGATATCCGAACCACAGATGCCTATCCGTTTCACTCTTATCAGCACTTGGCCCTCTCCGGGTTCCGGCCGTTCCACCTCTTCCAAGATGACCTTTTCCGGCTCAACCAACCTGGCTTGTTTCATCTCGTTTTCCCTTCTTTGAGCACCAAATGCTTGCCCTGTTAGTTATCCTGACAGGATATCATGATCTCTACCGGCACAGTTGATATTTTATTTATCCATAGAATCAGGTTCGTTCCATCCAATGTTCGGATTTTTCCGAGCCGGAATCCATCCGTTTTTTCAAGGACATTCCTATCGATTTTCACCTCAGGCCGCTTCTCTCCCCAATTTTTTATGACAAAACACCCATTCACCATCGGGGATTCCTCACTGGCCTCAAGCATCAATTTGATAGACGGCAGGTCCGGATGTTTGCACACAAGTTTGTAGGCCCGTTCGGAAAAGTCATATTCCTCACTTTCTGCTCCTTCAGAGATCACGTGCAGCACCGGCGCTTGAACCCATGATTTAGCCAGCGGAATCAAGCTTTCGAACGGTTTATCATTCATCCCGTAGAGTGAACTTATCCAGTTGCGGTCACCATCCTCATGAATAACCGGGTCTGTGATCGGAAATCCCAGGAAGCTGGCTGCCCGGTCTGTCGTCCATTGTGTGCGGCCATCACAGCACATCTGTCCGACAGGCCAATGGCTGCAGGAACCCGGACGGGAAAGCGATGCGATGTTCATATCTTTGAGGTAGTGCATCTTCCCACCCGGCTCAAAAATGATAAAAGGCTTGTTTTCAGCCTTGAGGTTATGCATCTGAATCATCGGATTTTCGGGAATCGTTTTGTCTGTTTTCGTGGGGGGATTTTGGATGTAGGAAAATGTCTGCTTCTCACCCGTCAGGTTGGCGATAGTGACGTACTGCTCATTGACCACATCGCCCTGGAGTTGCCCGGGTCCGGTCAGAGGAATGGATTCCTGGAATTGCCTCGGCCGCCCCAGGGAACCTTTCTCCCAGCTGTAGTTCCGAATCCCAGTTTGGTCTGGATAAATGTAATAGTACTCATCAATCCAGCATCCCCATTCTGTCCGAGGGTCAATATTCCACAGGCTGTCATGGGCACTGACCAGTGCATAACGCCAATGGACAACCACTCGAGCCGGCGTGTTTTCGATGATCCGAACATGGGAATACCGGCAGTGCCGGTCCTGCATGTGTTCGAAACAACCTTCTTGGTCATTCCAGGCTTCTACACTCTGATCGGCCATCCAGAGGTTGTTCTCGGTCACCCAGGCCGGGGAGTACCGGGTGCCACGCCAAAATACCACGCGGACAGGAGAATCATCGAATTGAACCACCACATCGGGATGATCTCCTGTGCGCCAGAGCTTATCCCATTCCCAGTAGTATTTCAAATTGGCATAATAGGCTCCGAACCGCCCTGGTCCATTTGGACCTCTTGGCAGAACACGCATCGGGATGTCAGGAGGATTGGACGGTTTCTGATCCGCCGCGTGCTCCATCAGATCGTTTTCGCCGATCGACCGGTTATAGATCTTGATTTCGTCTAAAATGGCATCCAGCGCGTACCATCCAGGAATGGTTCCGTGTTCCCGGTGGATAAAAGCCGGCTTTGCTGGCTCAGGGATTGAACCTATCACAAGATCAGCATCCCGGGGAAGGTTCATCCGGCCGTGAAAGTTGAGACGGCCCTGTTTCCGGCCATCGATAAACACGGTCAGGCCTTTTTCAGGTTCGTACACACCGGCAACATGTGTCCAGGTTCTGAGAGGGATGACGTCTTTGGATATGCAGGTCCGCCAGACGCTTCCAGAAAACACCTTCATGGCCAGCTCTCCCCCGGGTCCAATTTCGAGGGCATATCCGTCCCTGACACCGCCATGCCTGACCACAGGACACCAATTCCAGGGATATGCCGCAATCGCAAGCCAGGCCTCTATTGTGAAATCGGAAGAAAGCACAGGAGCCTCAGAACCCTTTCGTGTCAACATCGTGGTGTAGCCATCGAATTTCACGGCATCTCCAGACACGCCTGGCACTATCCGGAAATTTCCTGTGATCGGATCGTTTATGCTTTTCATTTTTTCATGGACCGAACCGGCGGCCACCTCGTCAAACGCCCACCAGGCAGCAGGTTTGGTTTCTTCACAAAATCCGCCAGATATAGAAAAAATAAAAAGCAGGCAAAAAAGCATTGCAGCTAAACAGGCTTTGTTCATTCCCTCTCCTTTCAATAAGACAAATCTCGCCTGGTGAGGATGTTCTGCGTTCAACATATACAACACCTCACCTATGACAACTCTGTTTCAAAAGCCTCAATACTTCATCCAGGGTCACAACCTTTGGATGGTTTTTGTAGTCGGGAAGTACAAGGGAAGCTTCTGCAAGAACTTTCAGTTCTTTTTCTGGAATTTTTAGATCCTCGAAACAGGTCAGCATGCCGATTTCCTTTAGAAATCTTTCCAATATATCGCAAAACTTTTCCGCAGCTTTTTTATCATGCATCTGGCACAATCTATTGTCAAACAACCGCCCGGCTGCGGCAAATTTTCGCTGGGCGTGTTGATAGCTAAAACGCATAATCGCAGGATACACGACCGCGAGAGCCTCACCATGCATCACATGGGGATACAATCCACCGATGGCCATCCCGATTCCATGGGGCAGAGTCACACCAGAGTTCGCAATGCAGAGGCCGGCCAGGGTGTCTGCCCAAGCCATTTGTGCCCGTGCTGTAAGATTCCTTCCATTTTCCACGGCTGCAGGCAAATATTCGGCAACGAGCCGAATTGATTCCAGGCCCAGTAAATCCGTGTAAGCAGAACCCTTAGGATTGATATAGCTTTCAAAGGCATGAGCAAACACATCAAATCCCGTTGTTGCCGTGATGTGTTCGGGAACCGTGGTCATCAATTCAGGATCCACGATGCTCACTCTGGGATACACGGCAGAATGGTAAACGGCGGATTTGTTCTTTTCTGCCGGATTCGTAACGACCGCAACCTGTGTCACATGAGATCCGGTCCCGGAAGTCGTCGTTACAGTGATGATAGGATGGGTTTTTTCTGTGGGTTGAGTGTCCCGAAAAAACAGATAATCCCAGACTGTTCCTGCATGGGTTGCCTCGACCGCAATGGCTTTGGCCGAATCCATGCTCGATCCTCCCCCCAGGCCGAGAACAACATCTGCAGAGCAGGCCTTTGCCAGTTCAGCACCTTCATGGACAATATCCGTTGTCGGATTAGGGATAACCTTATCAAAATGGGCGACAGCAACTTTGTGTCTTGCCAAAGAATCTTTGACTTTTTCAAACAGAAGCTCGTTTTCTGCCTTTTGAGGCCTGCTTACGACCAGACAACGCCTCCCGAAATTGGAGACAATCTCTCCGATTTCTTCCACTCTCCCGGGACCGAACCTAATTTCAGTGGGCTGATAATAGTTGAAATCCCTCATCTTTTCTCCTCAAAAAACCGGCCCAAATGCTTTCAGGGCCATTTCTTTTATACCCAAAATCACGAGCTCTGTCTAATGCAGCAGAGAGTACAAAATGATCATTATTCCCAGAAGAAAACCAGCCAGAAGACGAGGATCTTTGATTCCGGTCACACTGCCTTGTGAAAAAATCCGCAAGGGCTTATCCCAGGTCAGCCCCTCGATATTTTTTGGAGCGGGTTTGGGCGTCATCAAGCTCACAACGATAAAAACAAGACTGCAGAAACAAAACATCCACCAGGCCTGCATCATAAAGGGAATCCCCCAATTCTCGGTGATGATCTTGACATCACCAAAAACAGGCAGATCCACGACAAAAGACACAGCACCCAGGGAAAATCCGACAACCAGCGTGGTCAGCGCTGCCTGCTTGGTCCCACGCCGCCAGAAGACACCCCAGAGAAAAACTGTTGTGATCGGGGGGGCCAGGTTAGCCGCAATGGCGTTTATGGCCTCGAATATACTGGTGTACCTCCCACCCTGTGTGGACCAGGCCATAGCCAAAATCATGACCACCACTGCACTTATCCTGCCGATTTGGACCTGCCTGTCATCCGAAATCGCCGGTTTGAAACGCTTCACTATGTCGACAGCCACCAGGGTCGCTGAACTGTTGAGGGCAGCCGCAATCGTGCTCATCAACGCGGCCAGCAATCCTGCTGCAATCAAGCCCCTAAGCCCGGTAGGAATGAGCTGGCTGATCAACACAGGAAGAGTCTGGTTGCTGTCGGCCCCAATGACATCCTTGAAAAGGACATAGGCAATCACTCCCGGGAAAACCATGAAAAAAACCGGTAAAATCTTCAGCAGGCCGGCAAATAGTGGGCCAATTTGGGCATCATTTTGCGTTTTGGCACCCAGAACCCTCTGCACAATAGTCTGGTCCGAACACCAATACCAGATGCCCAGCACAGGGTAGCCCAGAAATACCGCGTACCATGCCAGGCCTGCAGAACTTTTTGCCTGCAGCATACTGAGCTGGTCCGGCTTAACCGCAGCTTTCAGTTGGGCCAGATTATGGATCCCATGATCAGGAAGGGCAAAGATGGCGAACAACGTTACGCCCACTGCGCCGATCACAAGAATAGCGGTCTGAATCGTTTCAGTGACCACCACAGCTTTGAGCCCACCGAGAACAGTGTAAATAGCTGTTATTACAGAAATGATGAAGATGGATGTCACAACATCGATACCAAAAAACTGCTTAAAAACTGCCGCTCCGGCATACAGGCTCATGCCGATATGAATGAACAAAGCCGCCGCGATGGCCATAAAGGCCAGGACCATCCGGGATCCTGGGCTGTAGCGCCGCTCCAAAAATTCAGGGAGTGTGGCTATCCGGCTTTTGAAATAAAAGGGCGCAAAAACCAAACCGAGAAGAATCAGCGTGAATGAGGCCATCCACTCGAAATTTCCCCATACCAGCCCTTCGTTATATCCGGAGGCAGCCAGCCCGACAAGATGAATGGTGGAGATATTCGAGGCAAAAAGCGCTGCTCCGACCATGCCCCAGCGCAGCGATCTTCCGGCTAAAAAATATCCCTGACTGGTCAGTTTCATCTTCCGCGTAGAGAGAATCCCGATGGCCAAAATTCCCAGCAAATAAACGGCAATTATGATGAGATCTAAAAGGGGAATTGTCAGTTCGGAGCCCAACACAATACAATCCTCTACAGGCTCCAGCCTTCGCGGTATCGGCGGTGAAGGAGCTGGTCGGCGTCAGGATGGTTGGGGAAGCGCATATTTTTGGAATCCCAATGCAGCTTCAGGCCAGTTCGAATGGCCACATTCCCAAGCAGGACTGTCTCCGTAAGGGGCCCGGCATAATCGAAATTGGAGGCAGCCTCTTGCCCTCCTTTGCAGGCATTTATCCATTCCTGATAATGTCCTATGGAGCGCGGAAGAGTTTTTGGCGGCCTCTGGTATTCCTGCATGCGATTTTCGGGCCAGATCCGCAGACTGTTGGCACCATGAGATCCGCACAAAATCATCCCCTTGTCGCCGACATACAAGGCCCCTCCATAATCATCCCCCATTTTTATGTTTTCGGGAATTTCCTCCGGACGGGGAGGCATCAATCCACCGTCATACCACGTCAGGGTCAACGGCGGGAATCCCTCCCGGGAAGGAAATTTGTACGTGACGATAGAGGCACGGGGATAGGTTTCGGTGTTCTTTGGTTTGTCCCAGGTCATTTTATCAGGCACGAAAGTGGAATAACTGGCCTCCACGCTTGCCGGAGGTTCCAGCTTAAGCGACCAAACGATGTGATCAAAAATGTGACATCCCATATCACCCAGGCCACCTGTCCCAAAATCCCACCAGCCGCGCCACTTTTGAGGGAGATAACAGGGATGGTAAGGACGAAAGGGCGCAGGGCCCAGCCACAAATCCCAACTCAAAGTAGCGGGGACAGGAGGAGTTTCCACGGGCCGGCCGATTCCCTGGGGCCACACCGGGTGGGGCGTCCAGGCATGAACTTCGGTGACATTTCCTATGGCACCATCCCATATCCATTCACAGAGCACGCGGATGCTTTCCATGGCATGTCCCTGGTTCCCCATCTGGGTGGCGACACCGGCTTCGCGGGCCGCTTTTGTGAGCACCCGGGCTTCTGAAACGGAGTGCGTAAGGGGCTTTTCGCAGAAAACATGCTTTCCGAGTTGCAGCGCCGCCATGGTTGCAGCAGCGTGTACATGGTCTGGAGTTCCGACGATAACGGCATCGATGTCTTTCTGTTTTTCCAGCATAATTCGGAAATCGCGGTAGCGCGGAACATCGGGAAATTTTTTAAATGTCCTGGCCGCTCTCTTCCAATCAACATCACAGAGGGCCACGATTTTTTCATTCGCCATGCGTGAAAGATCGCCTCCGCCCTGGCCGCCAACGCCGATTCCAGCGATATTGAGTTTGTCACTGGGAGCCACATATTCTTTCCCGCCAAGCACATGCCTTGGCAAAATCATAAAAGAGGAGGCCGCCGCTGAAGAAAGATTCAAAAATTTGCGTCGGCTAATGCTTGTCATGTCCTGTATCCTTTTTTTTCTCAGCTTATCCAATCCCTTTTTAAAACTCAAGATTTTATTTATTCCTATAAACATCTGCTTTATTCTTAGTGGTTCTCTTCCATTTTGTTTGGGTAATTAACAAAGGAAAAAGACATCAGGCATGTCCGGAGCGCCATTGAGGATCTAGCCTTCACGAATCATCTTTCGAGGGAACCTGATGAAGTCAGACGGCGAGGATGTATTGAGCACGACTTTGCCAAAGGATTCAAGATCCGGACAAACATTGGAACAGAGGCTGAGGTTATAGAGACAAGGAGTTAACAAGCGCAGTTCCACAGCCGCCGAGAAGGGCGATGAGGGCATGCCTGATGGCAAAAAAATTCCTGGTAAGTCTTACCCGCACAATATGGAAGAGAACCAATGAAACTTTTTATATCCAAAACTGCCCCTCTAATAAATTAAGTTGCTTCTTACTAAAAAAAATTTTATTATCTCCTTGAAAAAAGCCATAATTTTACTCTGCGCAAAAATGATGTTTTTTAGGGCAAAAATAGCATTTTGAGCTCAAAATAGGCGGTTAATTTTAGATTAACTTTTTTTTCTAGCGATATGTCAAAGCCAAGACAGAAAAGACAAACGAGGAGAAAATTTTTAAAGACAATCGGGACTGCGAGTGTGTCTGCGGGTTCATTGTCCATGCTATCCAGCCTTGGTCTGATTCATTGTTCCTCAGAAAAGAAACAGAAACCTAATGTGATCCTGATCATGACGGACGATCAGGGATATGGGGACATCGGAGCCCACGGCAGCCCTTATGTTAAAACCCCAACTCTGGATCGATTGTATGAAGAAAGTGTGCGGCTGACCAATTTTCACGTTGATCCCTGCTGCGCACCCACGCGTGCTTCTCTATTAACGGGGCAATATTCGGCCCGATCAGGCGTTTGGCATACTATTGGGGGCAGATCGCTTCTGCGGAAAAACAAAGTTACGATGGCTGATGTTTTCCGATCCGGAGGCTACAAGACGGCCATATTCGGAAAGTGGCATCTGGGAGACAACTATCCCTTCAGGCCGCAGGATCGGGGATTCGAAGAAACACTGGTTCACGGCAGCGGTGTTGTCGGGAACAAATGGGATTATTGGGGAAACGATTACTATAACGACACTTATTTTCGAAACGGAATACCGGAAAAATTTGAGGGATACTGCAACAGCGTTTGGTTTGATGAGGCCATCAAATTCATAACAAAAAACCGCCAAAATCTCTTTTTTTGTTTTCTCTCGACCAACATCCCTCATGCGCCTTTGCGTGTTGACGAACGGTATGCCGAACTCTATCGATCCCAGGTTTCTGAACGGCTGGCCAAATACTACGGAATGATAGCCAAGTTTGATGAGGATCTGGAAAGGCTCTTGAAAAAACTCCAGGAATTAGAATTGGAAAAAAACACCATCCTCATCTTTTTGTCCGACAACGGTCCATGTCCCTGGTACGGAGGAATCAGGATCGATGATGACGGCTTTGTTGAAGAGGGCTACAGCGCAGGGATGCGCGGCGGAAAGATCTGGGGATATGAAAACGCCCATCGCGTGCCCTGTTTCATACGATGGCCTGCCGGCAGTATTAGAGGGGGAAAAAATGTCAAATTGCTCACGGCCCACTTTGATCTTTTTCCGACTCTGATTGAAGCCTGTGGGCTAACCAAACCTCATGACGTGATATTCGATGGGACAAGCCTGATGCCTTTGCTTACGGGCCGGAAATCTCAATGGCCCGAACGAACGCTTTACGTGCACAACCAGCGGGTGGATTTTCCGGTAAAATACAAAGATTATCAGGTGCTGACCGAACGCTGGCGGCTCATCAAACGCGGCAGCGAAGAACTTTATGACATCAAGAGGGATCCTGGCCAGCGCAACGATGTGGCCGCTCAGTATCCGGAAGTTGTGAAAGCACTGCATCAGAGATATGAAGAATGGTGGGAAGATATTTCTCGCAATTTTAACACATACGACGAGATCATCATCGGTTCAGATAGAGAAAATCCCGCCACGCTCTACTCGCATGACGCACACAGCAAAACTACGGACAAAATATGGGTGATAAATGTCGCCAAAGACGGCAAATATGGATTTAGACTTTTCCGCTGGCCAGAGGCGGCGGATAAACGCATTGCGGAAGATAAAGAAGGCGTATTAGATTTTGCCGCAGATCAAGCCCACTTGTGGATCGGAAATATCCAATCTGAAGTCAAGCTAGCTCTCGATATGAAATTTGCAGAAGTCGCCGTTCATCTGAAAGCCGGAACGACCTGCCTGCAGGCCTGGTTTAGCGAAAATAAATCGGGCAAAAACATGGCTGCCGATTTTGTTTATGTCGAACGTCTCGGTCCTGCAGATCCGGCTGCAGCCGGTAAATACAGTGCAACCGATCCGGATCAAATGTTAAAAAAATAACAGGCTGCCCCTTCCTCGACTGTCAGGAATCAGATGGACCTGGCGGCATGTTCTCCATCAGATATCTCGTCAGCAGACTGAAGAGATGCCTTGTCGTGTTTTTTCCTTCGGATATGCCATGGGTCCGGTTGGGATAGGACATCATGGTGAAATGCTTATTGTGTTTTACCAGCTCGTTCACAAGCCGTTCAAAACTCTGGTAATGGACATTGTCATCACCAGTTCCATGGACTATCAGGAGGTTTCCCTCCAGCCGGTGGGCGTGCGTGATCGGAGACCCGCCAGTGTAACCCGCTTCATTGTCATCGGGAAGACCCATATACCGCTCCTGATAGATCGTGTCGTACAGCCGTTGGTCGCTCACAAAAGCGATGGCCATAGCCGTGCTGTAAAGTTCGGGGTAGCGGAAGATCATATTCAAACTCATCTGCCCGCCGCCGCTCCATCCCCAGATACCGATCCTTTTGGAATCGATGTACGAACGATCTTTGAGCATCTGGCGTAAGGCTGCAGCCTGATCCTTGCAGGCCAGAATACCGACTTGTCGGTAGATGCTCTTTCGCCAGGCCCGACCGCGAGGTACGTTCGTTCCTCTGTTATCCAGACTGGCCACGATGTAGCCCTTTTGGGTCAGCATCAAATGCCAGAGATAATTCCTTCCGCCCCAGCTATCGCGGACCGTGGAACCGGCCGGCTCCCCGTAAATGTAGAAAAGCAGAGGGTATTTTTTTTGCGGGTTGAAGTCAGGCGGCTTCATCATCCAGCCGTCGAGCTTCACGCCGCCGACATCTGTGCGGAAAAACTCAGATTCTCCTTTGGCTAATCTCCTGATTTTGCTGCGCAGTTCATCATTGCTCGAAAGCATGCGAACAGTCCGGTGTTCAGGAATGGTGACAAGCTCGACATGGGGAGGGTCACCAAAGAAGCTCCATGTGTGAATGGCCCAGCTGGCGTCTGGGGAAATCTGATAGCCGTGTGATCCGCCTGCCCCATCCGGAGTGACACGATCGATCTTGACTTTTCCGTCCAATCTTGCCCGGTACAAAAACCGCTGTGTGGGATTGTCAGGACTCGCTGTAAAGTAGGCCCAACCCTTTTTTTCATCCACAGATACTAATCCGATAACATCATAATTCCCTGGGGTTAACAGCTCCACTCGGCCGGTTTCCCGCTCGACTTTGTAAAGGTGCTCCCAGCCGTCCCTTTCGCTCAGCCAGAGGAAAGCACGGCCATCTTTGATCCAGTGAATGTCTTGAACATTCACCCAGGCTTTATCTTTCTCCGTCAAGATAGTTCGAAATCTGCCAGTGCGAATGTCTCCCAGGATCACATGATCTGTGTTCTGCAGACGATTCAGCCACTGAAATACGATTTCCCTATTGGACAGGGCCCATTCCATCCTGGCGATGTAATAATCCCTGGAATTTCTTCCTGATGGGTCAAACCAAACAGGTTCTCCTCCTCCTGCATCAACCACGCCGATTCGGCAGGCAGAATTGGTTGTTCCCACTTTGGCATGCCGGAAGGTGATAATTCGGGGATAAAGTGTGTCCGTGTTGTTGATCATATGGAACTCGCCGACTCCGCTGCTGTCGAAGTTCCAAAAGGCAATGTGCCGGCCGTCAGGGCTCCACCGGAATCCGTCGCGGACGCCGAATTCTTCTTCATACGTCCAGTCCGATGTTCCGTTGATGATGGTTTCCGATCCATCAAAGGTCATTTGCAAAATTCGCCCGCTTTTCAGATTTTCGACATATATATTGTTTTTGGCCACATAAGCCAAACGGCTTCCATCCGGCGAAAATTTGGCGAACATCAAAGTAGAAGGCTCTGCCTGCCCTCCGAGCCGGCGCAATTTATTGGCCGCCAAATCCAACACCCAGTAATCTCCCCTTGTGTTCCGCCGCCAAACCCTCTGAGTGTTGGTGAATATCAGCAGCTTTTTTCCATCCTGCGACCAAGAGTAATCATTTATTGCCAGCGCTTCCGAACTTCCAGAAGGCACAAGATGCGCGGCCGGCACAAGAATCTCCCTGCGACCGGTCGCCGGATCATGCTTCACAATATCCCTGGCTCTATCCACCGTGGCGGAGGGTTCTAGACTCGTATACCCGGAGCCATCGGCCAGCCACCGAATTCGCCCCAGCCGCTCCGTGGAAAATTCCCGCTCCAAAAAGATCCGATCCAGAGTCAAAAGGGAGCGGTCTTCCTGACTCCCTTCAGACGAAATTCCAGAGCGGGCCAGGACGATCACAACGGCCAATGGCAAAAGAAATAAACGCTGTGTTATCTTCTTCATTTTTTCTCTCCGATTGAGGATAAAGCTATAAATTGAACTCAATCCTGGTTCTAACACAGCTCGGACAGGTTGTCAAAACTCTGCTCTTTTTTTAACTGTAAACTCGTTTGCAAATCCATCCATCATGAGTATAATGAACACAAAACAGATGGATAAATTGACTTTATCCACACATGCAGCAATTTAGCCTGTGGAATGTTTTATTGTGGATATGCCGCAAAAAAAAAGGAGGGCTCAGACAAATGCAGGATATCTCAAATTATCCAAGAAAGATATTCGTACTTCTCATCTTTTTGCTTCCAGTCTGTGTCGGAAGCCTTTGCGCAGAACAGAAGATTGTCAGCATGGAATCCCGCACATTTCCAAATCCGATTGTCTGGGATTCCAACTATACGGCCCTATTAGCTGCCTCTGACGGACGTGTCTATGTCGGTCTCAACCATCACGGATCGGGCGCATCGGTAGCCGTATACGATCCCAGAACAGATCACATAAGGCTTTTGGGGGATATGAACCGGATCACCGGCCAGGAAAATCTCCCGGTCGAACCACAGGCAAAGGTCCACACTCAGATTTGTGAAGGCCCAGATGGCAGAATTTATTTCGGCACACATCTCTCCGCCTTCTACGGTTTCGCCAAATTCACCGGCCCGGAGGCCTATCCCGGAGGCCATTGGATGGCCTATGACCCGGCCGCAGACACTGTCACTGATCTGGGCACTGCTCTCAAGGGAAACGGACTTCTCACCATGACTATCGATCCCAAACGGGAAAGGCTGTACGCCCTCACCTACCCGCAGGCACACTTTTTGATCTATGATATCAAAGCACACAGAACGACCGATATGGGGCAGGTCCAAAACTGGGATGCCATAAGCCGCACTTTAGCCGTTGACGACCAGGGACGGGTCTACGGCTGCTGGGGACAGGGCAGAATCTGGCGGTATGATCCAGAGAAAAATACTATCAGAAACCTTCAGGTTCAGCTCCCTCAACGAGAAGTGGGCGTTCCCATTCACCGCGCCTACTGGGAAACGGAACAGACATTCACGGCAGTGGCTCAATCTCAAGACCATAAACTGATCTACTTCCTGGAGACAGGGAGCTCCTACCTGGTCGAATACGATCCTCATAGGGGTCCTGAGGGCAAGATGAGTTTTCTCGACCAGATCTGTGCCGACCGTTACAGAGACAAGCGCGATGTGCCTTATGCCATGATATCTTTCTGCCGCGGCAGGGATAATATCATCTATTATGCCTGCAACTCCGCCACTTCCGATGAAGAAGGAAGTCCGTACTGGGGGGGAGGCATGTCGGCGGCCTTGGTCACCTATGATCTCAGCTCCGGTATACGGGAAGATAGAGGACTGATACGGGTTGAGGATGATTTGGTTGCCGTTCATCCCAATGCAGCCAGCGCTTCAACCGACGGCACCATTTATTTTGTGGCCCATGTTATTGAATCCAAAGGAGCGGGCCGTGAAATCTCGGGCACACCATCTGATCTTGTTCTCGAGAAAGAGCCGGAACACAAAAAGCAATACCACGAGGGCTTAAGCTACACGTTACGACTTTTGATCTACCATCCCACAAAGGACAAATAGGGAGGAACAGTCATGCATAAAGAAACAAAGAACGTTTTGACTGTGGCAGTGCTGAGCGTTTTTTTATTGACGATTCCGCTGTCGAGCACTCTCCTCGGCCAGCAGACCAGGAATGTCTTTTCCAGGCCTTTGAGACTCGATCTCAGAATCCTTGGCCATCCTCCCCTGGATGTGATTCCACCCGGAGAATCCGCCATCACCTCCCTCGTGATAGGGGCAGACGGCTGTCTCTACGGGGGGACCTCCGGCAAGCAGGCCCATCTCTTCAAGCTCGATCCGGCCTGGGGTCACGTCTTCCCTCTTGGCTACATTCCTGGGGAAGAAAGTATTGCCCACAGTCTGGCCGCCGCACCAGATGGATCCGTATTCATAGGGACTTCTCTTTTCAATAAGGGCCGAACAGATGAGAAGGGCCGGGATATTTTGGCACGCTACGCAGACTATCCCGGAGGGCACATCTATAAATTTAATTCAAAAGCAGAGCAGAAAAGCAGAAAAAGAATGCAAATTCCCAACCCTGACCGTCCCCTGCCCTATTTGAGTGATCTGGGAGCAGCAGTCAGAGGAGAGGGAATTGTCTGTCTCGTGATCGGAAATCAGGAGCTCTATGGAATCACATTTCCGAACGGGCATTTTTTCGTCAAAGACCTTAGAACCGGACAGATTTCAGACAAAGGTAAAATCTGCGGCCCGCCGCTTAATGAAGAGCCTTTCCGCAGTATTCCTCACTGTCTTTTGGTCGACTCCAAAGAGCGAGTTTGGGGCGCGGGCGATTACGGCGTTTTGTTTCACTATGACCCGGGAACTGGAAAAATCGTGCATCACCCAGACGTTCGCCTGCCATGCGAACTCGGCCGGGAGTTCATGGCTATCGTCGATGCCATGGTTTTGGGCCCTGATGGGCTCATTTACGGCGGAACGTCCGACGGTTATATCTTCCGGTTCAATCCTGAAAAAAACAAAATCACCAACCTGGGCAAACCTGTCATGCGAAGGCGCATCCGCGGTCTTGCCTTCAGCCTCGATGGGGATCTCTACGGCATGGGGGGGGAGCCGGGAGGAGCTGTGCGGCTTTTTGTCCTCCGCTCAGCAGAAGGGAGCTACGAGAACCTGGGTTTACTGGATGTCAACCGGTCTCCCTATTATGCTTGGTTGGCCTATGAGGCCGACTCGATGGTCACAGGAAAGGACGGCACGATTTTCATCGGCGAGACCGGACGAATAGCCCATCTTTACCTTCTCTACCCATGGAAAAATGTAAGATGATATTCTGTTAGCGATGTTCGTTCACATCATCAGCTTTATCTTCAGTCACCGCGGAAGCAGCCATCGAACAAACATCAATCGCCAATGCTAATTCGAAAATATCGTTTAAAAATTGGTAAGATCTCAGTATGATGAACCGGCTCATTTGAATCCTTTACCTGTTGTGTCATAATAGTCCTGGAATTAACATAGTTATTAAAGAACAAAGGACCCATGTCGAGAGTCTTCACAGATTATGTGGAAAAAGCAAAGCGGATATTGGCCCACAATTGGACCGGATCTTCAACCAAACCGTCGCCTTCACTTTATCCTCACCAGTGGAATTGGGATTCCGGTTTCATCGCTATCGGAAAATCTCATTACAACACGGACCAAGCCATAGAAGAGATCGAAACCCTGTTCAAAGCTCAATGGACAAACGGTATGCTTCCTCAAATCGTGTTTGATCCACGGGAATTGGGACATTATTTCCCCGAACCAGACTTCTGGCAGACCGAAAGATCTCCACATGCTCCCCAAAACACGCTCACATCTGGAATCACCATGGCACCAGTGCATGCCATTGCCGTTGAAAAGATTTACAAACATGCCCATCATTCTCGAAAGGTTCTTCCTTTTCTGAGAAGAATCTTTCCTAAACTCATGGCTCTGCATGGGTATCTGTATCGCGAGCGAGACCTCTATAATGAGGGGTTGGTCTACATCCGTCACCCGTGGGAGTCTGGAATCGATAACTCACCCACCTGGGATGCCCTTTTAAAACAAATCGTTATCAATAAAGCAACTCTCCCCGGATACACGCGCCGCGACCTCGATCATGGAGTCGACCGAAAATTGAGGCCTTCGGAATACGAATACGACCGCTATGTCTATCTCGTGGATCTTTTCCGGACAAACTCCTACGATGAAGCCTCAATCAGAGCAAAGTGCCCGTTTCTCATCCAGGGCGTGATGTTCAATTCCATCCTCTGCCGTGCGAATGAATCCCTGGCGCGCATTGCTAAAATCATTGGAGAGTCCCCAGAGCAACCTCTTGCCTGGGAGGAAAAGACGGCTTCAGCTATTCGAAACAAACTCTGGCATGAAAAGCACTATATTTTTGACTCCTATGACCTGGTGGCAAACAAGCTTCTGGAAACGAATACGGCCGCTGGTTTTATCCCTCTTTTTGCCGGGGCTGCAACCCGAGAGCAGGCCCAGAGACTGTATGACCATTTAAATACAGCATCTTTTTGTGCCCTCCACCAAGGAAATTGTTTTACGATCCCAAACTACGATGTTCAAAAGGAGGATTTTGACCGCGCTAATTACTGGCGTGGACCCGTGTGGATCAACATCAACTGGATGCTGGCTCATGGGCTCCGCCGTTATGGTTACACCCTCAAAGCGGACTCTCTGCAGAAAGACCTCCTTCAGCTTCCAATCCGTTTTGGTTTTTACGAATATTTCGATTCTTTGGATGGAACGGGTTTAGGAAGCAACAATTTCAGCTGGACCGCAGCGTTGTTCATCGACCTAGTCGAGGACTTTTATGTCTCCCAGAGGCCCCAAGCAAGCCTCAAGAAACTGGTCAAAGGGAGGTTTAAAGGCAAGACGGTTCTCAATGACGGGGAGGAAATGCCAGCGGTCACCTCCAATGATTTGGCAGCTCAATTGCTGCAATGCATCCATCAGATGAAGGATAAGTTCTACGACACCAAACGCGGCCTTGTGGATTACAAAGGTTTGGTGGAGAGCTCAGACTATCAAGTCTACCGACATTTGACCAACGGTCTGCACGCCTATGATCCTGGTTCTTTGGTCAATCACGAGGAAAAGCTGGCCTTTTGGGTCAATTTATATAATTCCATCGTGGTGGATGGTATCATCACCTTGGGCATAAAAAGTTCGGTCAAAGAAGCGCCGGAATTTTTTCACAGGATCAAATACCAAATCGGTGGCTTTTTGTACTCGCCGGATGACATCGAACACGGGATATTAAGGGGGAACGCCAGGACCCCGGTTTCTCCTCTTAAGCCATTTAGAAGGGGCGATCCACGCCATAAATTCGTTATCAAACCAATGGATCCCCGCATCCATTTTGCACTGGTTTGCGGATCCAGATCCTGTCCGCCCATAGATTATTACGAGGCTAAAATCATCCATGAGCAGCTAAATCGGGCCGCCACCAGCTTTGTCAATTCATCCGAAGTCATCGCTCTGCCCGAAGAAGGAAAACTTCTTATTTCCAAGATATTCCGCTGGTATGAAAAAGATTTCGGTGGACGTAAAGGAGTACTCAGGTTTATCCAGAACTATCTTACAGATAAAAAAGCAAACGCATTTCTTCAGACAAAAGACGGGGCTGTGAAGATCGAATATTTAGATTATGACTGGAACCTCAACCGGGGCAAATAGCAAAATGGCATCATTTTCATCTTCATAGGATTTCAGCTTTGATCAGGTTGGTGGAACCCTCCACACCCATTGGAATCCCGGCGGTAACCACCACCTTGTCACCGGTTTTGACCAATCCTGATTTCTGGACCAATTGGAAAACCCCCTGGATCATGGCATCCGTATCTTCCATGGGTGTACAGAGCAGCGGAATCACGCCGTGAACAAGAGCAAGACGCCGGTATGTGTCTTCTCGAGGTGTGGGAGCCAGAATCTTCTGGGGGGGCCTGTATTTAGCGACCAAACGTGCTGTTGATCCGGACTGGGTGAAGGTGATAATCGCCGAGGCCCCCAGGCTTTTTGCCAGGTTGGCGGCCGCGTAGCTCACTGCTTCCGGAGTCTTCATTTCGGACTCAATGTCGAGCCAAGAGATGGGAACTCTTCCTGTTTGATGTGCTTCCACATCCTGGGCGATTCGCACCATCACAGAAACGGCCTCAACCGGGTATTTTCCAACAGCGGTTTCCTCAGAAAGCATCACAGCATCGGTTCCGTCCAGGATCGCGTTGGCCACATCGGCGGCTTCGGCTCTCGTAGGCCTGGGATTTTCCACCATGGACCGAAGCATCTGGGTTGCGGTTATAACCGGGATTCCGGCCCGATTTGCCTTATGGATCAGACTTTTCTGAACCAAAGGGACTTTTTCAAAAGGGGTTTCCACTCCTAGGTCACCACGAGCCACCATGATACCGTCGGCCTCCGCAACAATGCCGTCTATGGTGTCCAATGCCTCGTGTTTTTCGATTTTCGCAATGATGGGAACGATGCGCCCTTTTTTCTGCATAAAACGACGGGTCTCGATAATATCTTCAGCACTTCGCACAAACGATAAAGCGACATAGTCGACATTCTGTGTCAATCCGAAAGACAAATCCGTTTTATCTTTTTTGGTCAAACTTGGGACCTGGAGGGAGCGGGTCGGAAAATTGATGCCTTTTCCGGAACTGAGAGTTCCACCGACAACCACCCGGGACTTGACATCTTTAGCTGTTGTTTCCAGAACTTCGAGCTCTAGAGCGCCGTCGCTGAGCAGGAGGATATCGCCGGGTTTGACATCTTGAGCAAGCCGGGGATAATTGGTGGAAATCGCCTTTTCATCTCCGGGGACCCTGCGGCTCGTGAACACGATGGAATCGCCGGATTTTAAGGAGATAGATCCGGATTCGATTCGTCCTAACCTGATTTTCGGGCCTGCTAAATCCTGGAGAATGGCCACTGGCCGCTCCAAACGGGCAGAGGTCTCTCTGACTGAGGCAATGACGGCCTTATGACCCGCATAGCTTCCATGAGAAAAATTGAGCCTGGCCACATCCATACCTGTCTGGATGAGTTTTTTTAGTAGGGATGATTCTTGGGAAGCCGGTCCGATTGTGCAGACGATCTTAGTGCGTTTCATAATATCCAGATTAAAGGACGGTGTCGTGTTTTGCGATGGTGTAACTCTGTTTGCAGATGACCTCAAATTCACCCGATTCGTTCTTCCTCAGTGTATCCACTTTTTCTATTCCGCCCACAAGGACTTTGTCGAACCGAAGTTCGTATTCCTTGATTGGGGCGGGGGCACAGAGTGATCCGATCAGTTGGTCCCCTTCGATTCTCGTCCGAAAACATACCGGAACCTCCAGGGTATTCTTGAACCTCAAATCCTTGTAACCGTAGGTTGTCGTGGCATCCGCCCCAAGGGGCGTGTACCTCGTCTCGTCTGTGTAAAGGTCAGCAGAGTGCGGGTATCTCTCCACAATACCGAGTCCGCCTGTCAGCGCCAGGTGGTAGAGTAATCCGGAGAGCTGACATAGTCCACCGCCGTAATCGAAATCCAATTGGTTTTTTATGATATTGATGCCTATTTTGTAGCCGGCTTTTCCTGTGGGATTTCCCACATAGTGCCAGAAGGAAAAAATCTCGCCCGGATGAATGGGGAGATCCTGAAACCGGGAGATGGCAATTCGCAGATTGTGTTTCTTGTTTTCTGCCCATTCGCTGACATTGATCGGCTGGATGATGGTGATCCGCTCAGGCCATGTTTTTGCCGCTTCCAACCTCTCCAAAGAATTTTTTGCAAACCGGAACCGTGTACCTGTTATCAGATCAAAGAAGCCAATCCAAAAAATCCTCAAATAAAAACGCAGCTTAGGAGGAAGAAGAGCTCTGACAATGTTTCTCATCGTTTACTCATCGATCTGGTTTTGTCACGAGTCGAACCGGCTTTTTTTCGAAAAAAACATATTTGCAAAGTCATATTAGACAGCATTTGCCCGTTTGTCAATCGCACCTCGATTCACGGTATTGACGCAGAGCCGAATACTTGCCATGATATTAAATAAGATGAATCAAAAGAGGAGAAACATTCGTGTCTGACTTAAATCCATTTTTGGACAAGCGAGTCATCGATATTGTCAATGCTTACTTAAAACGCAACACCGACCCGGAAACACCGGTAACACTCCATCTTTCACCCGAAGAGCTGCGCTCCAAAATCGATCTTTCCCTTCAAGAACAGGGGAGTTCCCTGGACGACTTGTATAAAGTCATCGAACAATACCTTAACTTCTCGGTGAGGACCGGCCATAGCCAGTTCTACAATCAGCTGTGGTCGGGATTCACTCTTCCTGGATTTCTAGGCGAAATTTTCACAAGTCTGGCAAACACGTCCATGTACACTTACGAAGTGGCGCCCGTAGCCACACTGATGGAAAAGGAACTCATTAAGAAAATGGGGAGGATTTGCGGGTTTAAAAACCCGGAGGGGCTATTTTTATCGGGTGGAAGCAACGGCAATATGCAAGCGATGTTGATTGCCCGGAACCGGGCTCTTCCCCGTGCAAAAACCGAGGGATTTCAAAATTCCTCTGAACTGGTCGCTTTCGTGTCCGAGGAGGCCCATTATTCCTTTGAAAAAAGCGCAAATGTCTTAGGCATAGGCAGTTCCAACATCCGCAAAATCAAGACCGACACCAAAGGACGGATGATTCCCCGAGAGCTCGCCAAATCAGTCGAGGAGAGCCTTGCCCAGGGAAAACGGCCCTTTTTTGTTGGGGCAACGGCCGGGACCACAGTCAAAGGGGCCTTTGATCCCATTGAAGAGATTGTCCCGATTGCCAATCAGCACAATCTTTGGTTTCATGTGGATGGCTCTCTCGGAGGAACGGTGATTCTCAGCCCCCGTCACCGCAGTCTTCTCAAAGGTTTGAAAAAAGCCGATTCCTTTGTCTGGAACGCCCATAAGCTTATGGGGCTTCCCCTGATCTGTTCGATCCTGCTTGTCAGAGAAGAAGGGCACCTTCTGAGAACCAATTCGGTGACCGGAACGGACTACATTTTCCACGACGAAGCCTTTGGGGCGTATGACCTTGGCCCGATGTCCTTGCAGTGCGGGCGCAGAGTGGATGCCCTGAAATTGTGGTTGTCCTGGAAATATTATGGGGATACAGGGTACGCCAAGCGGATCGATCGCTTTTTTGAGCTTGCCGCTTTTGCCGAGGATATCGTCAGGCAAACACCATCGCTTGAACTTCTGGCCCCCCGGTCATCCGTCAATGTGTGTTTTCGCTATCTCCCAGGTGCTTCGAAAGACCCAAATGCCTTCAACCTCCGCTTACGAGAGGAATTGGCGAGAGAGGGCAAGGCTTTGGTTAATTTTGCCCGATTGGGAGAAGAAGTGGCCATACGCCTGGTTATCGCCAACCACGAGCTTACGCTTGAGGATGTTTCATTGTTTTTTGATACACTCGTCCAAACAGCCGAATCCTTAACCTGAATTATTTGTAAAAATGCTATTCTATCAAGTTTGTATGCGCCCTAATCATGGGTGGGGTGAGGCAGATTGGCCCGACTCGTGAATAATCCACATATTGAAATTAACGAAGAGGAAAAAGGCGGTTTTTAAACCAATGCCGGTATGACCGCATCTTTCGGCGCTGCTCGAGAGGAGCCCGTCGTCTGCATGAGGAGAATTCCTCACTTCCCTCTGGAGCCCCCCACCTTATTTCCACACAATCATTCGGATTATAGGCCATCTCCAGATTTTTCATCCGCAAAAGAATGTCGGCCAGAGAAATCGTTTGAGGAATGCCGCTGCTCCGCGTGTAGGTGATCGTGATTTCTTCCGCCCATATCCTGTGGAAATTTATCAGTTCGGCCTTGAGCGCCTCGGGTTTTTTGAATTCCAGAATGGCAAAAGCCTCCGGATTCCTCAGAACCCTATCGGGAAAATCCGTGAGCACATCCAATGCAATCAACAGGCGCATGTCTCGGGCTGGCGTGGAAAAATCTTCCCATGGACCAGAGGTTTGGAATATGGCTGAGCCTGAGGGCATGGGAATGACTTTGTAATTTGTTTCCTTCATGTGTTTTTCCCCATTGGTCACGGATATCATCCGCGCCCGGAGGCGTTCATGGATGGCATCATGCAGTTCACGAAATGCCATGACGGGATCCAATGGCAATGGATTGATCAGGCGGTCCATGATGTCATAAAACGCCTGGGGGGCCATTTTTTGCTGCTGCAGAGAATAATTTCCATAATCCCGGGAGAGTGTAATGTCCTGGTTGCTGAGAGTTCTGAGCCGATTGTTTTCCTTCACGACCGGTCTGAAAGCCTTAAATCCCGGCTCTCCGATGACACGGCTTGTGGAGAAGAGAAACTGCCCTTTCCAGAATCTTCGGACACCGATGGTGCCGTCCGGCTGGGCATCTACGGCCAGCAGCTGGCCGGATTTTTCCGCAGTCTGGGGCGTCCAGCGAACGATCATCAGGGTGTGGCCGTAAGGATCGGCAAACACCACACCGGGGCGCAGATGTTTTCTCATGAGAGGAAGAGGGTACAGATCCGTGCTGCTGTCGGCCAGCGCGGTGCGGGCGCTCCCGGAATGGATCACATTCTTGATAGACCGGACAAAGTTTTGAAAAGCTTTCAGGTCTGATGATCCTTCTTTTCGGTGGGCCTGATTGGTGAACCACCGGCCGCAGCGTGGAGGTCTCTGGGCATTGCCCCGGTCACAGACATGATAGCCGAAGGGAAGGCCGAGCTTCCAGGCAAAATAGGCCCGGAAGAAGAAAGGATTGTCTGCACAGTCAGGATCTAAAATCAAGGTATTGTCTTCCTTCAACCCCAGGTGATTGTGCAAAAGATTAGCTTCGGCATCTCGAGTGACCTGATGCAGGGGGTTCCAGGTTTGACCTTCCTCGGCATCCTGAAAGAGCCTTTCGATCCAGGCCGAATAGAGATTTTCGAACTGTCGTGTCCAGGTAGACTCCGTCTGCCAAATGACAGAACTTGGATTCCGGACGTGGTTATTTTTGCTGACCGAAAAGCTTTTTTCGGTCAATCGGGATGTGTCATGTTCAAGCCATATTCTATACGTTCCAGCCCTTCTTGCAGTAAATTCGGCTGTCCACCAGTAAGGGGGACCGCCTCCTTTCCTCTGCATGAGAACAGGCAAAAGGCCGGAAGGCCCTTCTGCTTTCAGTATTGCTTGTTCGTCCGGCTTTTCTGATGCTGCCAGAACACGGAAGCTTTCCCCCGGACCAATTGTTTTTGGGGAAATAAGGACAGCACAGTCACCGGATAGGGCATTTTTCGTTCCTCCGCACAGGACAAAAAAGACAAGAACTCCAGCGACAATTGCAAATAAATTACATTTAACAGACATAACCTGCATTTTTTATCATACTTTTCCTCAAAGCTCATTTCAAGCCGGCCCCAAACCTTTGTTTGACTTTTGGTATCTTTTGGCATTACAATTTTTGGAAAATCCTGTAAACCAATATCGGAGGTAAACAATAAAATCCAAGTTTTCCAAGCTGCTTCAGGAACATGTCCTGCTTTGCGATGGCGGCATGGGAACTATGCTTTACAGCAAAGGTTTCTACATCAATTCGTGCTTCGATGAGCTTAACCTTACGAACCCAGATCTTGTGAAGGACGTCCACAGTGAATATGCGAATTGTGGTGTCGATGTTATCGAGACAAATACTTTTGGTGCCAACCGCTGTAAGCTGAAAAAATATGGGCTCGAGGATAAAGTGGCAGAGATCAACCGCTCAGGCGCAAGAATTGCCAGAGAAGCTGCCGGAAAAGACATCATTATAGCAGGTTCCATAGGACCTCTGGGAACAAAAATAGAACCTTGGGGCCCCACCTCGATTGTAGAGGCAAAAGCAGCTTTCTACGAACAGGCCCAGGCCCTTCAGGAAGGAGGTGTGGATTTATTTATTCTGGAAACCTTTTCCGACATTAATGAAATTCATCAGGCCATCAAAGCCGTGCAGCAACTGGAATATCCGCCAGAAATCATCGCTGAAATGACAATCGGTGAAGACGGAAACAGCCTTTATGGAACAACCCCAGAAGTTTTCACGAAAAAACTCGAAGAATGGAACGTTCATGTGATAGGAGTGAACTGCAGTGTGGGCCCTTCCCATATGTATCAATGCATAGAAAAGATGTCCAAGATAACAAAACTTCCTCTCTCGGCCATGCCAAATGCAGGAATTCCGAGAGAAGTTGAAGGGCGGAACATTTATTTGTGTTCCCCAGAATACATGGCTGAATACGCCAAGCGATTTATTTTATGCGGCGTGAAATTAGTAGGCGGATGCTGTGGGACAACTCCTGCCCATATAAAAGCGATGAGAGCGGCCATCAAAGCTCTTCAACCCCCAGAACGAAGTAAAATCCAAATCCCCTATCCTGTCGAAGAGAAAGAAGAAAGGAAAAAAGTCGCCGTTGAGAATAAGTCAAAAATGGCTAAGCGGCTCGTGAATAAGCAATTCGTGAGCAGCATTGAAATAGTCCCGCCCAGAGGTCACAATGCCACCAAGGCCATACAAATTGCTCACTCGCTCGAAAAGGAAGGGATTGACTGCATCAACATTCCTGATGGGCCCCGTGCGAGCGCCCGCATGAGTCCGATGGCCTTGGCTGCTATTCTCCTTAAAAAAACAAAAATTGAGCCAATTCTCCACTACACCTGCCGTGACCGGAATCTCTTGGGAATGCAGTCCGATCTTCTTGGAATGTACGCTCAAGGGATAAGAAACATACTCATCCTGACGGGCGATCCCCCGAAGCTCGGTGATTATCCAGACGCCACGGCTGTTTTCGATGTTGATTCGATCGGCCTGACACATTTTGTGAGTTACTTGAATAAAGGCATCGATATTGGCGGGAAAAAATTGTCCGAACCAACGGGATTTCATATGGGAGTTGGCACAAATCCCGGAGCCATCAATCTTGATTATGAGGTGTCCCGCTTTGAACGGAAAGTCGAAGCGGGAGCCGAGTTTGCAATCACTCAACCCGTCTATGATATTCGAATACTCGAAAATTTTTTAAAGCGAATAGAGCACTGCCGTATCCCTATTTTAGGAGGAATATGGCCGTTATTCAGCTTGAGAAACGCAGAGTTCATGCATAATGAAGTCCCGGGAGCAGCGGTCCCTTCCGATATCATGGAGAGGATGAAAAAAGCCCAAGAAATCAGCCCTGAGAAAGCCAGACAGGAAGGAGTGTCTATCGCACAGGAAGTCCTTTTGAAACTCAAAGACATGGTGGAAGGCGTTCAGATCAGTGCTCCACTGGGGAAGTATGAATTAGCTCTGGAAGTTCTCAAATCATTAAAAACCAGATGATTTTTATGCAATAATCAATTATATTCAGTCATCAGATATCATGCGAACTAATAACTTGGATTGCGTAAAATGATAATCATCGGAGAGAGGTTGAATTCCAGCAGGACGCAGGTTTATAAAACGTTTGCGCATAGAGATGATGGGCATCTGGTTGGAGAAGCCCAAAAGCAGGAAAAGGCCGGGGCCGGCTATATCGATCTGAATACGGCGGCCTTGTTAGACAAAGAAATTCAAACGCTCAAATGGGCAGTCCCACTGCTGCAAAAAAAATTGACAATTCCTCTCTCCATCGATACACCCAATCACAAAGCGATGGAAGAAGGGCTGCGTCTGCATAAAGGACAGGCTTTTTTGAATTCTTTAAGCGGAGAAAAAGAGAGAATTGAACATATGCTTCCGCTCATAAAAAAATACGGGCCCAGGGTGGTTGTCCTGTGCCTTGATGATGAAGGTATCCCGAAGGATTCAAAAAAGAAGCTTGCCATTGCTCAACGGATGGTAGAATTTCTCATAAAAGAAAGCGTTCGGCCTGAAGATATTTTCGTCGATCCTCTTGTCCAATCCATAGGAGTCGACCAAGACGCTGCGAACTTTTTTCTGGAATCCCTGGAAATAATAAAGAAAAAATTACCTGAGATCAAAACTATTGCTGGAATAAGCAATATCTCCTATGGTCTGCCAAAAAGGCGGGTGTTGAACAGAGCATTTCTCACTTTGGCCATGGAACGGGGATTGGATGCTGCCATCCTAGATCCCCTTGATAGAGAGCTCATCTCTTGTATCCATTCCACTCAGGCGCTCTTAGGAAAAGATCCTTATCTGAGAAAATACCTGTCTTTCATAAGAAATGAAGTCAACTAACCGGAAGGAAATCCCCAACAAATCCGGGCTGAGGTGATTTTTTGTACAAACTCCTCGATGGCCGCTGGTTGTATTTTTCCTGACTCGAGGACCGAGTTTATCTAAAACTTGACCTGAGCCACAGACTAGGGGAATATTCCCCGGTACCGATATACCTCGGCAATCCTTTCGATAGCCACCACGTAGGCCGCACATCGAAACGAAACTTTCCTTTTTGCCGCGCTTTCCCAGACTTTCTTGAAGGCTTTTACCATCTTATGCTCAAGTTCCGCATTGACCTGTTCTTCTTCCCAATACAATCCACTCATGGCCTGAACCCATTCCAGGTGGCTTACCACCACACCACCCGCATTGGCTAAAATATCGGGAATAACAGCAATACCACGTTTATCCAGGATCTCGTCTCCCTCTGGAGTTACAGGGCCGTTGGCAGCCTCAACAATGATCTTTGCTTTAATTTTGTGGGCATTTTTTTGGTGAATTTGGTTTTCTAGAGCAGCCGGAATGAGAACATCTGCATCCTGGAAAAGAAGTTCCTCTCTGTCTATCCGTTTTCCGGGATGTTTTGTTACACAGGCATGTTTCTCCACACAATCCATAAGCCCAGGGATATCCAGGCCGTCAGGATCAACAAGGCATCCCGTCACATCAGAGGCTGCCACCACTTTAGCTCCCATCTGAGAAAGGAAAAGAGCAGCATGGCCGCCCACATTGCCAAATCCTTGGACTGCGATTCTCGCTCCTTTTAGGCTTTTCTTTTGGGCTTTGAAGAATTCTCTTGTGATTATAGATAAGCCTCTTCCGGTGGCCTCCTTTCGGCCTTTGGAGCCGCCTAGAATTTCGGGCTTTCCTGTCACGATGCTGGGTTCTGTGTATCCCTTAAACATCGAGAATGTATCCATAATCCAGGCCATGGTTTTTGATGTTGTATAAACATCTGGAGCCGGGATATCGATATGGGGACCTAAAATGGGCATGATCTCAGTCGTGTATCTCCTGGTCATTCTTTCTAATTCGGACTCAGACAGCGTTTTGGGATCGCAAATGATCCCTCCTTTGGCACCCCCATAAGGCAAATCTAAAAGAGCGCATTTCCACGTCATCCAGGCCGCCAGAGCCACGACTTCATCCTCTGAGACATTAGGGTGGTAACGGACGCCTCCTTTTGTTGGCCCTTTGGCATCATTATACTGACAGCGAAATCCTTTAAAAACTTTTATTTTCCCGTTATCCAATTTGATGGGCACAGAGACTTTGAGGATCCTCATCGGATTTTCCAGAATTTTTAAAAGCTCCCTATCGAACTTGATTTCTTGAGCCGCTTTATATAGCTGCTTCTGGGCCTTACGGGCTAAGGAATCCTTGATCATGGTTGCTCCTCTCTTCGCCTTATAACTTTTAAGCCTCTCTTTTTATTTTTGACAAGATATGATTAACCTGAATTATTCATAAACATGATTTTTTTTACCGGGATTTAATACTAT
>CAZOJY010000026.1:0-33116 GCA_964580235.1 uncultured Eubacteriales bacterium
ATAATGCGACTAAATTAACGAATATTTAGATTAGTTTGTAGATTGCCACTTGAGAGGAGACAGAAAATGAAGATGGAAAGCCCAAAAATTCTGATCGTAGAAGATGAAAACATCATTGCATTGGATATCCGATCCATGCTCGAAGATCTAGGATACATGGTTTCGGCCATCGTATCATCTGGAGAAGAGTCCATTCAAAAGGCGTCCATAATGAAACCGGATCTGGTCCTGATGGATATCAAACTCAAGGGAAGCATCGATGGAGTGCGTGCCGGAAAAGAAATCTACAAACAATTCCAAATTCCGATTGTTTACCTTACTGCCTACTCAGATCCAGGGACCATGAAGAGGATCAATGACGGGAAAAATGGCAACCCTTCAACTGTGATCAAGAAACCGTTTGATGAGGGGGAGCTTCAAACGGTTATCGATGACACATTAACCTGCAAACAAAGCCATTACAATTAGCCTTGTTTTTTTAAATACAAAATTCTTTTCGAATATTTAGCCTGCTGAAATCCTATCCCAAAGTCAGACTTGACTTTTTCTGGGGGAGTTTATACATAATACCTGAACAAAATTCGTGGATGAAGATCATGCGTGTGGCCATGTACTATAACAACAGCGACATTCGGATTGAGGAAATACCTCGTCCCGTTTGCGGTCCGGGAGAGCTGATTATGAGGGTGGAGGCCAGCGGCATATGCGGCAGTGACGTGATGGAATGGTACCGTATAAAAAAAGCGCCTCTGGTTTTGGGCCACGAAGTGGCCGGGGAAGTGGTGGAGGCCGGAGAAGGAGTGGAAAGCATCAAACCAGGGGACAGGATTGTTGCATCCCATCACGTCCCGTGCAATACCTGCAGCTACTGTCTTACAGGTCATCACACAGCATGTGAAACCCTGCGGCACACGAATTTTGACCCTGGGGGATTTTCTGAGTATATCCGTCTTCCCGCAATCAACGTGGATCGAGGCGTCTTTTTGATCCCGAATGACCTCACGTATGAGCAAGCGACCTTCCATGAGCCTCTCGGGTGTGTGCTGAGAGCCCTGCGCAGGGCAAAACTCCAGCCCGGCCAGAATGTCCTTGTTATCGGGAGCGGAATTGCAGGGCTTTTGATGATTCATGTGGCTAGAGAACTTGGGGCGGGAAGGATTTTAGCCATAGATCCAGTGCCTTCCCGTTTAGAGATGGCCAGGCAATTCGGAGCGGATGAGGTTATCTTCCCGGATGAAGATCAAAACGCTATCATGCGCAGATTAACCAGCGGCCGTTTGGCTGACCTTGTTATTGTCTCTTCAAAAGCCGCGGGTGCTCACAGCCAGGCATTGGAATCGGCGGATAGGGGAGGAGAGATCCTGTTTTTTGCCTTCCCTGATCCTGAAGTGAAAATTTCGTTTTCTGTGACAGAAATTTTTGGCCGGAACGATCGAACGCTGACAACATCTTATGGAGCTAGTCCATATGATTCATGGGCCGCGCTTGAGCTTATGCGGTCTTCATCTATCCATGTCGAGGACATGATCACGCATAAGCTGCCGCTGGCTGAAACGGCCGAGGGTTTTATGCTGGTCCAACAAGCCCAGGACTCTATGAAGGTCATCATTGAGCCGCAGAAATAGCAATCTGGTATTTACAATATGAGGAGGGACAATGGATTGGGGAATGAAAAATCGTTTATCCAGGATTATAAAGCCTGATACCAACCGGACGGTCATGCTGGCCGTTGATCATGGCTACTTTTTAGGACCCACGCATAAATTGGAGGACGCCAGGGCAACCATCAAGCCCCTATTGCCGTATGCCGATGCCTTGATGCTGACCAGGGGAATTTTGCGGACGTCTGTTGATCCGGGAGAGAATGTTCCGATCGTACTCCGGGTATCCGGAGGGAGCAGTGTTATCGGGAAGGATCTATCAAACGAAGGCATCACAACCTGCATGGAGGAGGCGGTTCGTCTGAATGTCTCTGCTGTTGCCCTTTCTATTTTTGTTGGAACCGACCATGAACACCAAACACTGTGCAATCTGGCAACACTTGTCGATCAAGCCCAACCTTTCGGAATCCCGGTTCTGGCCGTCACAGCTGTCGGAAAGGAATTGGAAAAGAGAGATGTTCGCTTTTTATCCCTTTGCTGTCGAATCGCAGCGGAACTGGGGGCGAGTTATGTCAAAACCTATTATTGTGATGAATTTGAGAAGATTGTCGCTAGCTGTCCGATCCCGATTGTGATCGCAGGAGGGCCAAAATTGGAGACCGAATGGGATGCCATCAAGATGGCCTATGATGCTGTGGAGAAGGGAGCGACAGGTGTGGATATGGGACGGAACATTTGGCAGTCTCCTCATCCTGTAGCTATGATCAAAGCTGTCCGGGCGGTCGTTCATCAGAAAATGTCCCCTGAAGA
This sequence comes from uncultured Eubacteriales bacterium, assembly GCA_964580235.1. Taxonomy (GTDB): domain Bacteria; phylum Acidobacteriota; class Aminicenantia; order Aminicenantales; family Aminicenantaceae. The sequence goes on from CAZOJY010000026.1 coordinate 2,412, forward strand.
AGCCAATCAGATATTCAAAGAGAGTAAGTAGCCCAAACATCTTAACAAAAAAAGGGAGGAAAAGTTACATGAAAATTGCACTGGTCCAACAAAAAGCGACAAAGGATCCCGAGGAAAATCTCAGCCGAGGAATTGCAGCTTTTCGGCAAGCGGCGGAGTCAGGAGCCCAGCTTGTTGCCTTTGCGGAGCTTGGCTTTCTGCCCTTTCTTCCCCAGATACCGGCCACGCCGGAAAGCGTTTCCTTTGCAGAATCCATACCCGGTCCAACGGTTAACAAATTCCGAGAACTTGCCAGAAAATATGAAACAGTCGTTATTTTGAATCTTTTTGAGACGGACGGGAAAAACACATACGATTCTTCCCCGGTTATTGATGCCGATGGCACTCTTTGCGGGACAGTCCGGATGGTCCACATCATGGATGGCATGGGATTCTATGAGAAAGGGTACTACACGCCAGGCCATGTCAAGACATTCGTCCACCAGACTCGAATTGGCCGGGTAGGCGTTGCCATTTGTTATGATCGTCATTTTCCTGAATACATGAGGAATCTAGGTATAAAGGGTGCCGAAATCGTCCTTATTCCGCAGGCCGGGGCCATAGGGGAGTGGCCGGATGGGCTTTTCCAGGCCGAGATTCAGGTCGCTGCCTTTCAAAATGGTTATTATGCTGCCCTGGTAAACAGAGTGGGGAAAGAAAATTTCCTCCACTTTGCTGGAGAGTCTTTTGTTGTGGGCCCGGAAGGGAGAATAATTGCCCAGGCCCCTCAGGATCAAGAGATAATCCTGTACGCGGATTGTGATTTAAACACGATTGCGCAATCCCCAGCCAGAAGGTATTTTATCCCGGATCGCCGCCCTGATATTTATAAAACATTCGGCCTGGACGAAAAGAATAAAGTGGATTAAATTGTTCGAGCGGAGGATGTGATGAAAAGCTGGTTTGTTCTGAATACAAAACCGAAAAAAGAATTTCAAGTGGAGAGACTGTTTGAGGAGGGAGGGTTCGATTTTTACTGTCCCCGATACATCCATGAAACCAAGGGGAAACCCTTTTTTTCAGGGTATGGATTTATTTTTTTTGATTATCCAGACCAATACAGGCTGGTCAGATATACGCGTGGGGTGAAACGAGTGATCGGTAACCAGGAGGGGCCGATCCCTATCCATGAGGAGATTATCCAACAGATCAAAAAAAGAGAGATCAATGGATACATAGAGTTAGATAAATACGGAGAAATGCCAGAAATCGGTGATGAAATAGAAATCATGGAGGGCCCGATGAAGGGGCTGAGGGGAATTTTCCGGAAAGAACTGACAGAAAAGGAGCGGGTTGTGATTCTTCTCAACTATGTCTCTTATCAAGGACAGTTGATCATCGAAAAGAAAAAACTTAAAAAGGTGCCAACATAATCAGGAGGTTGCCATGGATGTGCCGTTTTTGGATCTTAAAGCCCAATATGAAAGCATCAAACATGAGATTGACAAAAAAATTCTGGAGGTTGTTGAATCACAGAAGTTTATATTGGGAACAGAGGTCACAGAACTAGAAACAAAAATAGCCTCATATACAGGAACAGCATTTGCTGTCGGAATTTCTTCTGGGTCAGATGCATTAATCGTTTCGTTGATGGCCTTGGGAATCGGGAAAGATGATTTAGTCGTGACGACACCCTTTACCTTTTTTGCCACAGTGGGGGCTATTGTCCGGGTGGGAGCAAGAGTTGTTTTCTGTGATATAGATAAAAATACGCACAACATGAATCCGGACAGTCTTGAAGAAGTGATTGGGATTGAATTAAAAAAACGGCCCGGCTCAAGAATCAAGGCTGTCATTCCGATTCATCTCTATGGCCAATGTGCAGATATGATACCCATATTGGCCTGTGCAAAGAAACACAGCCTTTTTGTTGTTGAAGATGCGGCTCAGGCCATAGGCGCTGAATATCCCTCTCCGTCGGGAGCGAAAAAAGCGTGTGAGATGGGCGATACGGGCATCCTTTCTTTTTTCCCTTCAAAAAACCTGGGAGCTTATGGAGATGGAGGCATGCTCTTAACAGACTCCGCAGAATTGGCAGAGAATGCGAGGATTCTCAGAGTACATGGAGCTCGAAATAAGTACTATCATGAGATTATCGGAGGGAATTTTCGTCTGGACTCTATTCAAGCCGCAGTGCTGCAGGTAAAATTGAAATATTTGGATCAATGGATTCGAAAAAGGCAAAAAAATGCCCTACTGTATGATAAATTATTCGAAGAAGCAGGATTGATAGCAGAGGAAGTTATTCAAATTCCCCATGCTGTGTACAGACCGAGCGGCATTCCGAATTACCATGTTTATAACCAGTATGTTGTTCGAGCAAAAAACAGAGATGAACTTCGAAAATTGCTCACATCAAAGGGAATAGGGTCGGCAATCTATTATCCTTTAGCCCTTCATCTTCAAAAATGTTTTTCTGAATTGGGATACAAGGCGGGAGATTTTCCTGAGGTCGAAAAAGCCACGACAGAAGTTTTGGCTCTGCCAATATTCCCGGAGCTGAGCGCAGATCAACAGGAATACATTGTGGCCTGCATCAAGGAGTTTTATGAAAGCGGGAATTAGCCGGAATGACTAAGGCTAAAAACCAAAGCTTGGTAGACAGCCTTGGAAATCGGTATATCTTGCGCAGCAACTAAGGCATTGGCTCAGACTGTCCGCCACGAGAATATCGGCATTTTTCAGGATTTTTGGGTCCAACTCGTTTTTTTCTGGTGTGTCGAACCCTATGGCTGTGATATGGGTTCCGTGTGACACAAGATCTGCAGTTGAAATATGTGCGGCGTGGAATGGACTGGTCCGGCTCAAAGAACAAGCTTGAGGATATTCCAGATCCCGAGAAAAGAAACCACTAAAATCACAAAGCCTCCAACGATGTTCTGTAGAGAAGTGTTGGCCATGCCTCCCATTTTCCGGTGGTTATTGAGAACAATCAGCAGGAATACCGAAGCCACCGGGAGAACGAGGCCGTTTGCCACCTGAGCGAAGACGATGATCGCCAGAGGGTTGAAATCAAACAGGGAGACGATCAGGCCAGTCCCGATGACTCCCAACCAGATGACACGGAATTTTCCTGAATTATGCGCTCCTTTCCAGCCAAGAACACCTGAGGAGGCAAAGGCTGCTGCATACGGAGCTGTTATAGCAGAACTCAATCCTGCCGCAAAAAATCCCATCCCAAAAAGCAAGTTTGTGAAAGAGCCAAAAAAAGGTTTTAGCTGCTGTGCCATTTGAATTCCACTTTCCAGAGCAATTCCCTTTTCATAAAAAGCCACTGCAGAAGTGACCACTATCGAAGCGGAAATCAATCCGCCCAGGCTGATGGATACAAAAAGATCTTTTTTGACATCCCTCATATCTTCCTTCTTTTTCCATTTTTTTTTCACTGCTGAAGAGTGAAGGAACAGGTTATATGGAACGACCGTTGTTCCCACCAGAGCGAGTCCCAGATATAGGGATTTATCCGGCATGGTGGGGATTATTCCTTTTAAAATGGCAAGTAAGTTTGGCTTGACAAGAATAAGAGTTACCAGGAAGGAAATGCTCATAAAAAAGACCAAGAATATCAAGAATTTTTCAACGATCCGGTATTTTTTTTGGTTGAGCACATATGCCGCTACCAAAGATATGACGATGACCCAGATTTTTTTTTGTACAGAGCTGACCATTTCCAGCCCCAAGGCTCCTCCGACAAGGTTTCCTGCTTCATATGCCGCACAGCCAAATGTGATCGAAGAAAGAATCAAAATGACAAGCAGGATTTTTGTCACCTGATTTTGAGGAAATTCCCTGAGAGATTGGCCCAGATCATACCCGGAGCCCAGGCTTAATCTCCCTGTCATTTCTTGAAGAATCAGAGTGGTCGCGACGGCAAAAATCAAAACAAAAATTAGCGCGTATCCGAATTGGGCTCCGGCCAATGAGCAGGATGTTACGGTCCCTGGCCCAATAAACGCTGCGGCCACTAGGAAACCCGGACCAAAGGCGGATTTTTTATTTTTTTTTGCCATAACCCCCGCCACCAGGCGTCTCGATATGCAGGATATCTCCCGGTTGGACTTTGAGATTTGCTTTCGAACCCAAAGTTATTTTCTTTCCTTTGCGGATCAGGAGATTTTCGCCTTTTTTTCCTGCACCGCCTCCCAAAACGCCGTATGGGGCGAAGTTCCGCCTTTCAGATAGAATCGAAACGTGCGTGGGAACAAAAAATTCATATTCCCGGATAATTCCCTCTCCCCCTTTTCGCACGCCTTTTCCTCCGGAACCTTTCCGTAATGCATATTTTTTTATTCTTATTGGGAGATAATTTTCCAGAGCTTCCAACGGGGTATTGAGAGAATTGGTCATATGTGTATGCACCCCGCTCAATCCATGCCTCTCCTGGCTGGCACCCATTCCTCCGCCGATGGTTTCATAATAGGCAAAACGTGTTTTATTCGATGGATCAAATCCTCCAAATGCCACATTGTTCATCGTCCCCGAACTGGCGGCCGGAATTTTTTCTGGGATGGCCTTCGAGAGGGCTCCGAGGATAACATCAACAATTCTCTGCGAGGTTTCCACATTTCCCCCAGCTGTGGCTGCCGGGTGTTGCGCATTGACCACCGATCCTCTGGGCGCGAAAATTTTGATCGGACGCATCAGTCCTGTATTAAACGGAATATCTTCTGCCACAAGACAGCGAAAAACATACAGGACGGCCGAACAGGTAACAGCAAAGTTTGCATTCACTCCTCCCTCCACCTGAGCTGCCGAAGAGCTGAAATCAAGAATTGCTTCATCCCCTTTGACGGTTATTTGGACGGCGATCTTGACAGGCCTTTCTGTGATCCCGTCATTGTCCATGAAATCTATAAACGAATATACTCCTTCCGGAATGGAAAGTATGGTTTCTCTTAAGATTTTTTCTGTGTAGTCTTGGATGAGCCGGCCGTACCGAACAAGTTTTGTATGCCCATATTTTTTGACGGTTTCTTCCAATCGTTGTTTGCCTGTACTGTTGGCTGCAATTTGGGCCAGAATATCTCCTTTTCTCTCCTCGGGTGTCCGCACATTGGAGAGAATGAAGTTAAAAATATCTTCATCAAGAATTCCTTTTCTCACGAGTTTTATAGGAGGAATGATCAAACCTTCTTGAAAGATTTCCGAAGCTAGAGGCATTGAGCCGGGAGACATACCACCTACGTCGGAATGGTGAGCACGATTGGCGACGAAAAATGTCAATTTATTTTCCACAAAAACAGGAGAAATACAGGTGATATCGGGAAGGTGTGTTCCTCCTTGATAAGGATCATTGAGGATAACAAGATCTCCTTTTTCGAAGGGAAGAGCTTTAATTGAAGCCTGGACTGAAAGGGGCATGGCACCAAGATGGACCGGGATGTGGGATCCCTGAGCAAAAGTTTCACCATCAGAATTGAATAAAGCACAGGAAAAATCTTTTCTTTCTTTAATATTTGGAGAGAGAGCTGTTCTTCCAAGAACCGCTCCCATTTCTTCAGAAATGGACACAAAGATGTTTTTAAAAAGTTCCAGTTCGATAGGATCAAATTTATCCATCAGGTTTGCTTATTATTTCTTTTTTCGCATTATTAAATTTAAAAAGCCATCGATTTCGAGAACGTAGGCGGGCGGCAGAAATGCTGTTGATTCGTGATCTGCGATCAGAGCCGGGCCTGAAATTTTGTTTCCAGGGGTAAGACAATCCCGCCTAAAGGCTGAGGCCAAGAATTTTTTTTGCTCATAATAAAGCGTTTGTTTTTTCAAGAACGCTTGTTTTGAAGGAATTTCTTGCTGTTTGTGCAATTTTTTTAGGGCGATTTTTTTTGTGACTCCTATGGATTTCAATCGGATATTGACGATTTCCACGTGTCGCCCAGGATGGTGGTAGGAATAAAGCTTCTGATGGGCGGCATGAAAATCCGTAACAAAAGATAAATCATCCCTATTTTCTGACCGATAGGGAAGTGTGATTTCATAGGACTGTCCAATATACCGGAGGTCGAGAAACGGAAATAATTGAATGTCTTTTTGCTGAAATCCCTCTTTTTCCATGTCCTGGTTGCTTTTTGTCTGGAGCTTGTGCAGGTGTTTTTCTATTTCTTTTTTGGATGTCTCTTCGGCAATCTTCAAGATTGATTGGGAATAATCTTTTATGGAATTTGCCATCAGCAGGCCCTGAGCTGAAAGAACACCGGCATTTTTAGGAACAATGACTTTTGCGATCTTCAGGTTCGATGCGATATCAATCGCATGCATGCCCCCCGCTCCTCCAAAGGAAATCAGGGCAAAATTCCTTGGATCATAGCCCCGCTCTATGGATATGACACGAATAGCTTTCTCCATGTTGGCATTGGCGATCTGGATGATCCCGGAGGCTGTTTCCAGTGCTGTCCTGTTGATCTTTGTCGCAAGGTTCTGTAATACCTGATGGCTTTTTTCCGGGAAAATCTTCATTTTCCCACCGAGGAAAAATTCTGGCACCAGGCGGCCAAGAACGAGGTTGGCATCCGTGACTGTCGGAAGATTTCCTTTGCCGTAACAGGCAGGGCCAGGATCGGCTCCTGTGCTTTGAGGGCCAACCCGCAAAGATCCCCCTCTGTCTACAAAAGCGATCGAGCCTCCCCCCGCTCCGACTGTGTGAATATCGATGATCGGCAGGCGCACAGGAAAATCTCCGATTTTGCTTTCCTGGGTTCTATGAATTTCACCGTTGATCAAACACACATCTGAGGAAGTTCCTCCCATGTCAAAGGAGATGATTTTTTCGAGTCCAATGGATTTTCCTAGATGAAAAGCCCCGACAACTCCTCCTGCAGGCCCGGAAAGAACCGTTCTGATCGGTTCTGCTTTTGCTCTCTCTGGTGAGATGTATCCCTCGTTGGATTGCATAATTCGCAAGTTCGCAGGCTTCAGTTTGTGTTCCAAAGTCATCAAGTATTGGCTGATAACAGGCATCAAATAAGCATTCACAGCCACCACAATAGTCCTTTCGTACTCCCGGTGTTCAGGAAGAATATCGCTTGATAATGAATACAGGATGTTTTCTTCTTTAAGTTTTTGACTGATAAATTGTTCGTTCAGTGAATTGGCATAAGAGTTGACCAGAGAAACGGCGACAGCTTGCACGTGTTTAGTTTTTATTGCAAGCAAGATGCTTCGAAGCTCAGAATCCGAAATCTTTTTTTTGACAATCCCTGCCGCTGTTGTGCGCTCTTCCAGGCCAAAACAATGGCTTCGGGGCAGCAAGGGACGTCTGTTTTCTCCTTTGAGACTATACAGTTCTCTGCGAACCTGTCTTCCGATAAAAAGGACATCTTCAAAACCTTTTGTGGTGATCACGGCTATTCGCCCGCCTTTTCTTTCCAACAGAGAATTCGTTGCAACGGTGGTCCCGTGAATGATAGACAGAGAGGGTGAAGCTTCAATGTATTTTTGGATGACTTCCAAAATTGCCCGGGATGGATCATCTGGGGTGGAGGGAATTTTGCGGACTTCCAGGATACCATCTGTTGCAATCACAAAATCTGTAAAAGTTCCCCCGGTATCCACGCCAATCCGAATTTCTTTCATCCTCATTATTCGTATTTTTATCTTTTAAGTCTCGAAAAAGTCAAGCAAAGCTGGAAGATAGCGGGTGGGATTATTTGCAGGTATCGCACGAAGTGGCAGAGCACTTGGAGCATCCGCTGGAGGATGTTTTGAGCTTACTGCTGCCACCTCCGATGCCAAAGGAGGAGACCAGTTTTTCAAGGCCATTGTTTCCGCAGATTTTGCAGAAAACATTTTTTTCTCCGCCGATGGCGACAAGGGCTTCGAAATGTTCCCCACATTTTTTGCATAAAAATTCGTAGATAGGCATTGTTGCTCTATTATACCAAAATGGCACACGGATGGGTAGCAGATTCCAGGGGGCTTTTATGGTTTTTTCAAGATATTTTCCAGAGTTTTTTGTAATTCCTCTTCATTTATCGGTTTGATGATAAAACCGGAGGGATCGGCCTTCTGCGCTTTGGCCAAAGTGGCCTCGTCTGCGAAACCTGTGAGAAAAACCACGGGAATATGAAGGCTATCCCGGATTCTCTTTGCCGCCTCGATCCCATCTATCTCCCCTTTTAGGCCAATGTCCATCAAGATAAGATCTGGGCCCGTCAGCTCTGCTTTTTCAACAGCTTCAATTCCATGGAAAGCAACGGCGACGACGTTGTAGCCAGCTTTTCTCAACATGTTCCGGATATCGATAGAAACCACTCCTTCATCTTCCACGACCATAATGTTTGTTGTGGCTATTTGCATCTATTTTACGGCTATGGCCTCAATTTCGACTTTGACATCTTTTGGCAGGCGGGCAGCTTGCATAGCAGCGCGAGCCGGATAAGGGGGCTTGAAAAATTCAGCATAGACGCCGTTCATTTGGCTGAAATCGTTCATATCCTCGAGAAAAACGGTACATTTGACAACATTATCGAATGTGCATCCTCCTGCTTCTAAAACGGCTTGGAGGTTCTTCAAAACCAGGCGCGTTTGATCAGCGATGTTTCCTGTACTCAATTCCCCGTTGGCAGGATTGATCGGGATCTGGCCGGAGGCAAAAATCATGCCATTGGCAGCAATAGCCTGAGAATACGGGCCGATTGCTTTGGGAGCCTTTTCTGTGTTTATGGCTTTTTTCATTGTTTTACTCCTTGTTTGGTTTGCAAAGAGATTAGGACCGAGCAGAGCCATGCCACCCATGGCCTTAAAAGCCAGTCTTCTTTTCATTTTGAGCTCTCCTTCTGGATTGTTTGTCGGATTCCCATGTTCAGATCAACATTGTATTAAAACAAACGCAAAGTTTCCAGGAAAATCAGATTCTGCCGCATTCGTCCTGCCAAGCATGAGCTGAGGAAGTCTTTGATCGCAGGCTTTTTCGCGGCCAAAAGCCCGGTGATTTTATGAAATATCTCAAGAAACCGTCTCTGCCATTCTTCACAGCATGTCTTCTTGTTTTTCGATTTTCGTGCTCACTTTGTTCCGCCCGAGCCATTTGCTGTGCTTCATCAAGGATTCCGCGCGCGAGAGGAGGACTTCAAGGGAATCCACACGCAAAGCAAGCGTCGCCCCGATAGAAACAGTCACCCGCACCAATTTTGTGTCTACAGTGATGCTGGACTTTTCGACAAGAAGACGGATTTTGTTTCCCACAAGATCCAACTTGCTTTCATCAACATTCAGCACAACCAACAGGAACTCGTCACTGTCCCAGCGTCCTACGAGGTCAAAGAAACGGATATTGTTGGTGATTGTCTGGGCCACCGTCCGCAGGATTTGATCCCCAGTTGGTTTGCCGAAGGTATCATTGACTTCTTTCAAATTGTCTACGTCAATACAAAGCAGCCCAAAGGGGATCCGGTATTTTTTATTCTCTTCAAGCCGCGACAGAATGTGGATTTCAAGAAATCTTCTGTTTCCCACTTCCGTCAGCGGATCAAGAAGTTGCATCCGTTCCAGTTCTCTTTTGCGCTGGGGCATGATAAATTTGGGAGAAATGTCATTGAAGGTTTCGACTGCAGCAATGATTTCTCCTCCTTCGCCAAAAATGGGGAAAGCGCGTATAGCGACGGGCAGTCGATGTCCTTCTTTATGTTGAAGATAGGCGTCCAGAACGTGTGTCTGTCCATCGGAGAAGACTTTTCTGACAGGACAGTCGTCATCACAGAGATTTTTTCCCGACTCGTCCACGGGGCTGATAATGCTGTCAGAGCATTTCCTGCCGTTCACATCCGATTTCTTGAAACCTGTGATCTGTTCAGCTCCATTGTTCCAGAAAAATATATGACAATCTTGGTCCACAAAATAGACGCCGTCATGAACATTATTGAGAAGATGCTCAGTAAAACTTTTGTCTATTTTTTCCTCTGAAAATGTTTTTTTTACCAAAGTCTTATCCCACGTCTTTTTTTTCCCCGGAACATTTATATCAAAATCTCCATTTGATGTCAAAATATCCCATGAACATTTTCCTTCCTTTGATAATCCACAGTTATATTCTTGGCCTTTCTTGACTTTTTTATAACTAGCAGTTATATAAAATTCATCCTATTTTAAGGGGAACAGAATGATTCGCATTGTCGGAACAAAAATCCGAAAGTTACGGGAGAAACTGGGATTTACACAGGAAGATATGGCAAAGTCGGTTGGCTTATCTCCTGAGTTTATTTCTTTTCTGGAATTGGGCAGAAGAAGTCCAAGCCTGGAGAGCCTTTCCCGGATCGCAAAATTTCTGAACAAAGAAATTTCTTTTTTCATCCTTGAAAAAGCCGAATCCTTCGAATCTTTGATAAAAGGAGAAAGGCTTGATTCAAAGACAAAACGGCTTATGAGGAAGTTTAAGAGGTACTGTGATGATTATTTGGAACTGGAAGAAATGACGGGCAGGCAGTCAGATTTGGCGCCCTTTTATGAAAGCGTCAACGCTGAAAGAATGGCCGCACAGGAGAGGGGGAGGCTTGGTCTAGGCGATGATCCTGTTTTCGATATCTTTTCTTTGATTGAGCAGAACGGCCTCCATGTGTGGAGGCACCCTCTTCCCGAAGAGATAAATATTGCCGGTTTGTATGTTTTTTTTGAATATAAACAAACGGCTTTTGCCCTGATTGACAGCTCCCAATCATTCGGCCAGCAGATTCTCACAGCTGCACATGAGTATGGACATTATCTGAAAGACCGATTTGATGGACCGATTATCGACAATCCCGACATTTTCATCGAAGACTACATCACCCTTTACCATGGGCGGGAAAAATATGCACAAACTTTCGCCCTGCACTTTTTGCTGCCTCCCAGGAAAGTGAAAGATTTTATCAAAAATAATTTCCGTTCCGATCGGCTTAAGCTGGAAGATATCCTGTATATTCGGCGGTACTATAATGTGAGCTTTTTAGCCCTGCTTCAGATGTTGAAAAAACTGGGATATATTTCTCCCGGTCAGTTTAAAGAATTGCAGAAACAGGATTGGGAGCGACACGAGGATAATGTTTACGGGTCAAGAGAAATAAGCATTCCTAAGAGGCGTAAAGGTCGTTCCTTTTTATCGGCAAGATATGTAAATTTGGTGATTGATGCTTTCAGGTTAAAAAGGATCTCTCCAGAAAAAGCAGCTCAACTTCTGCACATGAAAAAGGATAGGTTTTTATACCTGTCTAAGAGATAGAACTGCGATAGAAAGATAAAAGACTGTGGGAGAAAGTCAAAGTCGAATATGCCGATAGGTCTTTTTCTTTGTATTCTGCTTTAATGAAAACATCATTCAAAGTTTTCATCTTGTGTCGGCTTTGAAAATTTCAAATAGGCAACACTCTCAGCTTTGTCGTTTGTTTCCATTATGAAATAGATTATGGTATTTTATTATCAGCTTGGGAGAATAGGCTGGACATACGACTAAACATACGGAGATTGTTATGCTGAACAAGTTCAAGGGCTGCCTGCTGGGGATGGCTGGGGGGGACGCATTGGGGGCGCCTGTTGAGTTTCTCTCGGTGGAAAAAATAAAAGAAATATATGGGGAACGTGGCATCGCTGAATTTGCTGTCTGGAATGGGTTTAAGCCTGGATCTTACACGGATGACACTCAGCTGTCTTTGGCCACGGCCAAAGGATGTCTCAATGCCCAGTTTAACCTGATGAGGGAAGGAGAATCACGGTCTCAAGAATCTGTATACAGACGGTATTTGGAGTGGCTTGAGAGTATGAAGGATCCCTTCAAGGTGAGGCATCCAGGATATACCTGCATGAATGTCCTACAGAGCGGAGGAAGAGGGAGTATCGGAAATCCGATCAACGACAGCACAGAGGCCAGTGGATTACTGCGCACAGCTCCAGTGGGTTTAGCATTCCCCCCAGGAATGGCATTCAGAGAAGGAGCCGATTATGCGGCCCTGACCCATGGACATCCTTCCGCCTATTTTGCTGCGGGATTCCTTGCTGAGATCATTGCTCACATTATTGATGGGAAATCTCTTCAAGATGCTGTTGAGCTGAGCATAGAGCAGCTTGTGGCTTTTGATAGCCATAAGGAGCTGCTCCAACACCTGGAATCTGCCTTGGAGTTATTCATAAACCAAGCCTCTGTTGAAGAATCCGTCCCCAAATTAGGGAAAGGTATTTCTGCGGCTGAGGTCCTTTCCATAAGTGTGTTTTGTTCGCTGAAACATGTGTTTGAATTCCTGGAAGGTGTGCAGGCGGCGGTTAAACAATCTGGGGCAAGCACATCGAGCGGTTTGGTGACGGGAGCCATTCTTGGCGCACTTCTGGGCTTTGAGGCTCTTCCTGACAACTGGAGCTCCAGCGTGGAAAATTCTCAGGAAATAATCGAAATTTCCGAAGACATGTACAAAGTTTTCAAGCAGGGTGAAAGAATTTCTTTTGAAAAATATTCCTTAGAATAAAACGTTTTAGATCGGTCAGCCGGCAGGGAAATTGAGGGTATGAAAAAGATTCCTTTTGTTCTTTACTTGATTGCGGGCTTTCTCATCACTTGTGCAACCATTTATGGATATTCTTTATACCGCAAAAGAGCCGGGCTTCCGCCAGAGATCAAACCATATGCAGAAAAGAATGTGTTGGTGCGGATAAATGATGTCGAAATTAAAACAGATCAAGATATCGAATTCATTTTCTCTCGCCGGAGTGCTGGAGAAACGGCAACTTTTTATGTAAAAACAGACGAAGGAATCGTCAGAAAGCGGGGAGTGCTTGTCGCCTTCTATTCCCAGTCACCCTTTCCGGTAATTAATTTAATACTCGGATTTTTTTTAACCGTCATGGCCTTTGTCGTGTTCCTCCTCCGTCCGCAGGATCTCAGGGCGCGTATTTTTTACTGGTCAACGCTGATTGTTACCAGTGCCCAGGTTGTCAACGGCGGATTTTATTGTCTAAGAGAAAATTGGTTTTCCTACATTCCGGGTATCCTATTTTATGCATTTTACCCCCTAATTCCGACCCTTCTGCTCCATTTCTCTCTGACGTTTTTGCGGCCAAAACTCAAGGTGTATGATTACCTCATCTATTTCCCTGCTTTTGCCTATATTATTGCTCTGGAGTATTTGTTTTTTTTATCGAGTTTGACATCTTCGATCGCTGCCTTTCGGCAGTATCAGGCCGTTTTTCTCACATTCCGGGGCTTTGTTGTTTTTTATATTTTGATCTCCTCCGTTATTTTCATTTTGAGCTACCGGAAGGCTATTCTAGAAGAACAGAAAGCCCAGATCAAATGGATTCTTTACGGACTCTTTTTTGGCGTGGGGCCTTTTATTGTTATGTACCAGTTGCCGCGAATCCTAATCAGTCATCCCTTTATATCCGAAGAACTTGCCGGCGTTTTTTTTATTTTTATTCCCGTCGCTTTTACCATTTCCATTATCCGATACAAGTTGATGAATATCGAGCTAGTTATCAACAGAAGTTTGGTCTACTCCTTTTTGACAGTTTTCACCATCAGCTTTTACTTGGTCCTTGTCCAGGTTATCCATGGCCTTTTTTCTAAAATATTTGCCGTCCAACAAGCGACAGTTTCAGTGATAGGAGCTCTTGCTGTTGCCTTGGCCTTTAATCCCGCCAGAAAAAAGATCCAAGAATTTGTGGATCGGTCTTTTTTCCGCATCAGCTATGACTATAAAAAAAGCATTCTCAGCTTCAACGAAAGAGCCCATAAAATAGTTCGCCAGCCTCACCTAGTGGAATTTTTTTTGCTGAAGATAGAAAAAACAATTCCTCTGCACTCGATCGGTCTTAAAGTTTTTTCCCTTGAAACCGGACGAAAAAAGGTGTTGATAAAGAGCGGGATGAGTAGTGATCTGGCCTCATTTGATCCTAAATTGCCGAGGTCTTATCGAATATTTGCCAGGCGAAACAGTGTTATGACAGAACTGGGATTGGATTTTTCGTTGGAAAAAAAGATTGAAGAGATAAATTCGGAGATGCTTATCTCTTTGCCATTCCGGACGGCTGCCCTTTCAGGATTTGTTGTGTTGGGCAGGAAGAAATCTGGAGCCAAGTTCACGGGGGAGGATATCGAGCTCCTCCTCACCATGGCCGAGACATTTGCTTTGAATCTCGAACGAATCCACCTCCAGGAAGAAGTGATTTATGAGCGGGCGGAAAAGGAAAAATTTGATGAGCTGAACAAACTGAAAACAGAGTTCATCTCCAACGTGTCCCATGAGATCCGAACACCGATGAGTTCAATACACGGCATGTCAGAAATTCTCCAGAAGGGAAAGATAAAGGGAAAGGCGAAGCAGGAGGAAATTCTCAAACTTATGGCCGGTGAGTGCAGCCGTTTGTCTAGGTTTCTGCATAATATCCTCGATTATGGAAAAATCGAGCAGGACGTGAAAGCCTATCATTTTCAAAAAGCAGATATATCCCGGGTTGTTGAAGATATCCTCAGTTTTTACTCATTTCATTTCCAGGCTCTCGGGTTTTCTGTTAAAAAAAAGTGTCCTAAAGACCCTGTGTGGCTCAGCATAGATCCGGATGCGGTAAAACAGGCTTTGACTAATCTGATAGACAATGCTATAAAGTATTCATCTAAAACGAGGGAAATTAAGATAACTGTCGTTGAAAAAGACTATCGAGTGGAAGTTCGAATTAAGGACAAGGGAATTGGCATACCGAAACAGGAATATAGGAAGATTTTTGGAGGATTTTATCGCGTTTCAGAGGCCCAGAAATTAGCCCCCAGAGGAGTCGGGCTTGGATTGAAAATAGTCAAGCATATTATGGAAGCCCACGGCGGAGATGTCCAAGTTGAAAGTCAAACAGGGAGAGGAAGTACGTTTTATTTGCTTTTTCCAAGATAATGAACAAAATTTTAATCATAGAGGATGACCTCACATTTAGCAAGACGTTAAAGACAGCGTTAGAAACAGAAAATTTTAAGGTTCTCTCGGCATCTGATGGAGAAGAGGGATACAAACTCGCCACAAAAGAAAATTTTGATCTAATTCTTCTTGATCTGAAGCTCCCTGAAATGGATGGATTTGAGGTCTGCAAAAAACTGCGCTTGGAGGGAGATGCAACCCCGATTATTTTTCTGACAGGAGAAAAAAAGGAGGAAATCGACAAGGTCCTTGGGCTTGAGTTAGGAGGAGATGATTATATGACCAAGCCTTTCGGAACGAGAGAGCTTCTGGCTCGTATCAAAGCTGTCCTTCGGCGGGCAAGACCGGAAAGGGCAGGGCCGACTGAATACTCCTTTGGGGATGTCACGATCAATTTTAAAAAACAGGTGGCTCTCAAGGGGAAGGCGGAACTGCGTCTGACAGCCAAAGAAATTGGACTTCTTAAGCTGCTCATTTCTTATGAGGGGGAGGTGGTGACTCGAGATACCATTCTGAATGAAGTGTGGGGCTATGACAAATTTCCGACAACGCGCACTGTGGATACTTTCATTCATAATCTGCGGCAAAAAATCGAAGACAATCCCTCCACGCCCGTTCATCTTCTCACCATCCCGTGGTCTGGATATAAATTCCAAAAATAAGCGGTTTTTCTATTACAATTTCGCGTGTTTGCAATCCTCAGATTTCAACTAGCTGGATTTGAGAAGAGGACGTCAGTTGAGTTCGGCTAAAACAGCAGCAAGAAAATCCCAGAATTTTTCAACAGAACCAACATGCACTCGTTCCTCCGGTGAATGAGGATGCTCGATCGTGGGCCCGAAAGAAATCATATCCATCCCAGGAAATTTTTCTCCAATGATCCCACATTCCAGTCCAGCATGGATGGCTCCCACTTCGGCCTCTTTCTGAAACTTCTTGTTGTAGACATCTTTACAAATTTGTAATATTTCGGACTGGAGGTTAGGAGTCCACCCGGGATAGCCTTCGGGCTGAGCCAGATCTGCCTCGACAATTTCGCACAATGCAGCGATGGTATTGCGTGTTGCTTCCAGTCCGGATGTAATCGAGCTGCGGCTGCTGCTGATAACTTGAGCATGTTCCGGATGGGTGTGAACGATGGCCAGGTTCGTCGAGGTTTCCACCAGTCCTTCCATTTCTGGATGCATAGATAGGACGCCATGGGGGAGAGCGAAAAGAAAATTTATCAGCATTTTTTGTGAATCTTCGGTCATCGGCGGCTTTTGATATTCTCCGGATTTTTCGAAGCTGAATCTGGCTTCTGCCTCGACTGATTTGTGCTCGTTATAAATATTGTTGAAAGATGCTTTGAAGGAATTCTTCAGGGCTTCAATCTTTTCAGGATCGATGTACAAGTCTGCCCAGGCCTCCCTAGGGATGGCGTTGCGCTTGTTGCCCCCCTCAATACCGGCCAGTTCAAACGGAATCCTTTTTTCTGTCTGCCACAGCATTCGAGCTAGTAATTTTATCGCATTTCCCCGGCCCTGATCTATGTCGATTCCTGAATGTCCACCTCTAAAACCAAAAAGTTTGAGACGGAAAGGTTCTCCTGCGCTTTCCCTTTTTCTCTTCAAAGGAACGAGGATTTCTGAGTCTGCCCCCCCTGCACAGCCGATTGTGAATGATCCCTCATCTTCGCTATCCAGATTGAGGAGGATTTTTCCTTTGAGAAAATCCGGCCTGATTTTCGTCGCCCCTGTGAGCCCGGTCTCCTCATCCACAGTGAAAAGAAATTCAAGAGGCCCGTGAACCAGGGAATCCTCTTCCATCAGGGACAATACGGCAGCCAGTCCGATTCCATTGTCAGATCCAAGAGTGGTTCCCTCTGCCGAGATCCATTCCCCTTCCATTTTGGCATGGATAGGATCTTTGCTGAAATCATGTTCCACATCGGAATTTTTTTCACAAACCATATCGATGTGTCCTTGGAGAATAAGACCCGGGGAGTTTTCCATACCAGTAGATGCCTTTTTTGATACAACAACATTTCCAACATCGTCCTGTTTCCACTCTAAATTGAGCTTTTTAGCCTGGGATATGATATAATCCCCCAACGCGGCTTCGTTGCCAGAGCAGTGAGGGATTTTTAAAATCTGTTCAAAATGTTTCCAGATCAGAGCAGGTTTGAGTTCTTCAAAAATGGATGCCATCCTTTTTCCTCCATACAATTCAGTATTTGTTTTAATAAAAAATTTGTTTAAATAAAAACGGAAGATTAGGATGACACAAATTCCATTCGGATTCAAGATTAAATCGAGAAAAATGTTTTGACATTACCCTCCTGATTTCCATACAATTCGCATGCCTTCAGATGGATGACGCACTGGTTTTATCTTTTAGGGATATCTTTGGTTCCTCTCCTGAAGTTTACTCCACTGCCCCGGGAAGGATAAATATTATCGGCGAACACACGGATTATAATCAGGGGTATGTTTTGCCATCGGCCATCACTCGCCATATTTCCTTTCTGGCATCCAGAAGAGCGGATGGAAATGTTCGGATCTGGGCCGAAAGTTTTCAACAGGATGAAAGCTTTTCAATCCGAGATGATATCGAAGCAAAGCAGGGAGGCTGGATCGATTATGTCAAAGGCATTTATTGGGTCCTGTTCGAACGGGGAGCCTCCCTGGAAGGAATCGATGCCTATGTCTGGGGCAATGTGCCTCTGGAATCGGGATTGAGCTCTTCGGCGGCTTTTGAGGTGAGTGCTATCAGCGCCCTGAATGTGCTGTTCGAACTTCAGCTTTCCCCGCTGGAAATAGCAAAATTGGCTCAGAGAGCAGAGAATGAATATGTGGGCGTGAAATGTGGCCTGATGGATCAATTTATTTCCGTGTTTGGGAAAAAAAAGAGAGCTGTATTTTTAAACTGCGAAACGCTTGAATTTGAGTATATTCCACTGAGGTTGAAAGAGAAGGGGTTGGGAATTCTTGTGACGGATACTGGCGTCCATCGGGATCTGGTTTCCTCTGGATACAATAAGCGGCGGACAGAAGCTATGCTTGTTTTGGAAAGGCTGAAAGAATCCGGAGTCCAAACCTATAAAGACATCACCATGGAATTGCTTGATGAAAAAAAAATGAGCCTCGGAGAAACTCTTTTTAGAAGAGCCAGGCATATAGTGACAGAAAACGAACGTGTTAAAAAAGCAGCTTCCGCTCTGCAGGAGGATGATTTTGGTGAACTCGGGAATCTCTTGTTCCAATCCCACGAAAGTCTGAGAGACGATTATCAAGTATCCTGTCTTGAGCTTGATCTTTTGTATGAGTGTGGAAAACAATTCCATTCTTGTCTCGGGGCGAGGCTGACGGGCGCGGGCTTTGGCGGTTCCGGTATTTCCCTGGTTCGAAAGGAGGCTTTCGATTCTTTCAAACGGCTGATTTTGGATGAGGCCCGGAGTCGTGGATTTACGACGCCCACCTTTTATGAAGTTGAAATTGGAGAAGGCTCCCGCATTCGTCACGTCAGGCGGGTGCACGTCAGGCAATCGGATTGACATTATTTCCGTTATGTATTAGATAGAGGTTAACATGGTGGCGAAGCTGATCATTGCCGGAGTTCTTTCTTACTTTATTGGATCCATCCCCTTTTCTTATCTTGTAGCTAAAAAAGTGAAAAAAGTAGATATCCGCATTGCCGGCGAGGGAAACGTTGGAGGGCGAAATGTCTGGCACGTGGTGGGGAAAAAATATGGTGTGCTGGCAGGCTTTTTGGATCTTTTGAAAGGATTGGGGGCGTTCGGGATCGGACATCTTTTCGGGCTTTTTCCCTGGTACATTTGGATTTGCGGCTTTTTTGCTGTTTTCGGTCATTGTTTCCCTGTGTTTCTCAAAGGAAGAGGAGGAAAGGGGGCTGCCACAGCTATGGGATTCCTGCTGGGCATGCAGCCTGAGGCACTTATCATTTCTGGGTTGTTGATGCTTTTGACATACGGAATTTTCCGCAATTTTCATGTGTCCATTTCTTTAGGGATGGCCAGCCTTCCATTTTTTTGGCATTTTGTCTTTGGGAAATCTTGGACGGAAACGGGCATTATGGTTTCTATTTTGCTTTTCCTCGGGTTGAAAAGATGGATTGATGAACCATACATGCAGAAGGTAAGAGCGGCCTCTGGATGGTAGAATGGAATCTCTTCACATATTGATTTTATTTTTTCTTTTCCTTTTGGGGATGAATTTTTTCCAAAACCTTAAAAGGATTGAAGCTTATGATGGCAACAATCCGAGAAAAAACCTCCCGCTGATATCTGTTCTGGTGCCGGCCAGGAACGAAGAAGATACCATAGAAACGTGTTTATCTTCGCTTCTGGAATCAACCTATCCGCATTTGGAAATTATCGTCCTGGACGATAATTCTAAAGACAGGACATATTCCATCGTTCAGAAGTACTCTGAAAGACATGAGCACCTCCGTATCATCAAGGGAAAAAAATTGCCACCCGGATGGAATGGCAAGAATTGGGCATGCCACCAACTCTCTCAGGCCGCAAGAGGGGAGTGGTTTCTGTTCACGGATGCCGACACCTGTCACAGCCCCTACTCGATTGCCTCTGCCTTGGATGCGGCAAATAAGAGTCAATCCACATTCCTGACAGCTATTCCAGGATTGATCACCAAGACCTGGGCGGAAAAACTGATCCTCCCTGTTATCCACTTCGCTTTTTTCGTTCTTTTGCCTTTCAATATCATAAACTTTAAGGGCAATTCTCGGTTGGCTATCGGAATTGGGCCATTTCTTTTCATCCAAAAAGGCTGCTATTTTTCGTGCGGAGGATTCGAAGCAATTAAAACGGAAATACTGGATGATATGGCCCTGGCCAGGAGGGTAAAGCGAACCGGAGGAAAATTGTGTGTCATAGATGGCACAGAGCTCCTGACCGTGCGATTTTATACCTGTCTGAGAGAAGTATGGACAGGTCTATCCAAAAATTCTTTTCAGGCAATCGGAAGTTCTCCGCACTTCCTCCTCGGCTTATCCTTGTTGTGTTATTTTCTTTTTATCTATCCCTATTTTTGTCTGGGGAGTGCCATCTATTATGGTGAAGGTATCACACTGCCGCTTTTTCAGGTGATCGTGATCTCTTTAATCAAACTGGTTATGGCTTCCCGCTTTAAAACAAGTATGCTGTTCGGCTTGTTCCATCCCCTTATGATAATCATGACCTTCATGATTCTTTTCAATTCCTTCCGCCTCAGCCTTTTTGGCAAGAAGATTGAGTGGAAGGAGAGGCTGTATCCAGTCGAATGAACCTAAAAAAATACATCATTCCTTTTTTGATACTATGTTTTTTTCTTGAAGGAAGCATATCTGTGTTTCTTCAAGGTCAGCAGATATCAAAGATTAAAATAATGACAAGCATCTTTCCGTTGAAAGAATTTGCTCATGCCGTTTCTGGGGATTGGAGTGCTATAGATCTCCTTCTTCCACCGGGAGCGGAGATTCATGCGTGGCACCCAAGGCCCAGTGATTTGATGAAGCTTTCTTCGGCAGATGTGTTCATATATATCGGTGCAGAGCTGGAACCTTGGATTAGTGATATTCTTCGGAGTGTAAATAATCCTGATCTTCATGTGATCGAAGCAAGCAAAGGATTATCTTTATTCAGAAATGACGGGGAAGAGGGACACAATCGTGGAGCACCTGACCCGCATATATGGTTGGATTTTGCGAATGATAAAAAGATCATCGATAAGATAGCAGCCGTTCTTTCCAAAGTTTCTCCTGAGAGACAGGACGTTTTTCTGAAGAATGCGGGTATCTACAAACAGAAGCTTCAAACATTGGATGAAAAATATCGAAAAACTCTGGACCTGTGTGATCAAAAAACCATCGTAATGGGAGGGCATGCGGCTTTTGGGTACTTGGCCCGACGGTACAAATTATCTCAGATTTCTTTGTATGGATTGAGTCCGGATTCCAAACCGACTCCTCGCCAACTCATAGATGTTATTGATTTTGTCGTAAAAAGAGGGATAAAAACCATTTTTTTTGAAGTCAATGTCAGCCGGGATCTGGCACGAGTAATTGCCGAGGAGACAGGAGCAAAAACACTGGTTTTGAACCCCGGGGCAAACTTGCCAAGAGAGAAGAAAAATTCTAGCATCACATTTTTAAGTATCATGGAAAAAAATCTGGAGAGCTTAAAAAATGGACTCCGCTGCCATTAAACAGGAACTTCTGATCGACATACAAGGTGTGTCTTATGACTACGGTTATGGGGATGTCCTTACAGATGTGAGTTTCCCGATCAACTCAAGGGACTTTTTGGCTATCATCGGTCCGAATGGTTCGGGAAAGACAACTCTTCTGAAGATCATATTGGGTCTGCTGAAACCACGGCGAGGCGGTGTCAAAATATTGGGGAAAACAGTAGAAGAATTTCTAGATTGGAAAAAAATCGGATACGTTCCTCAAAAAGCGACTCACATCGATTCTCTTTTCCCGGTTTCCGTCAAGGAGGTCGTATCCATGGGGATACTGTCATCTCAGAGGTTCCCCCGACATTTTATTGCTGAGGATCGTCCTATCTCAAGGGCATTGCAACAAGTCGGGATAGAAGAGTTTAAAAAAAGGAGGATTGGAAATCTATCGGCCGGTCAGCAACAACGTGTGTTCATAGCCCGGGCATTAGCCAACCAGCCGAAAATTCTAATTCTTGATGAGCCCACCACTGGAGTGGATGCGAATACCCAGGGACGTTTTTATGATATGCTTCACAAACTTAACGGGGAAGAAGGAATCACGATTGTCCTGGTTACTCACGAAGTGGGGATTATAAACCGGCATGTGACGCAGGTAGCCTGTCTCAATCAGACGCTGGTCTATCATGGCAGCCACGATGACTTTTGCCGCTCGGATGAGTTTAAGAAATTGTTGGCGGACGGGCATCATCTGCTGTCTCATCATCACTGAAAAAAAATATCTGCTTTCAAACCCATGGAAATCTGGAATAATGAAAATAAAAAAAATGAACTGAAATGAATGCTTTATTCCTGTACGGATTTCTCCAGAGGGCTTTTTTGGCCGGGATTTTCATTGCCATTGCCTGTGCGTTTTTGGGCGTTTTCCTGATTTTGAGACGGGATGCTATGATCGGGCACGGTTTAGCGCATGTCACTTTTGCTGGCGTCGCCCTTGGCCTTTTTTTAAACGTGATGCCTTTGGCCGTTGCGCTTGTTATCGCTGTGGGCGCCTCCTTGATCATTATGAAGCTGAAAGTGAAAACCGGGCTTCATGGGGACACAGCCATTGCGATTTTTTCCAGTACAGGGTTTGCATTGGGCGTCATGTTGGCAACCCTCTCCCATAGCTTCAATGTGGACCTATTCTCTTATCTTTTTGGTGAAATTTTGGCCATCGAAACCTCTGAAGTGTTTTTTTCTGTCATTCTTGCCTTTGTTGTGGTTTTTTTGGTTATTGTGAATTACCACAAATTCATGTACATAACGTTTGACAGAGAATCGGCCAAAGCTTCAGGCATCAAAGCCGACCGGCTCGATACTCTCCTGACAGTGCTGACCGCTGTCACAGTCGTTCTCGGGATGAAAGTCGTCGGAATTCTTTTGGTCTCTGCCCTTGTTGTTATTCCTGCCGCGGCTGGCCTCCAGGTCGCTTCGAGTTTCAAACGGGCCATTATTCTTTCCATGTCCATTTCCATTATATCCGTTGTTTTGGGGCTTACGCTTGCGCTTCTTCTCGATTTGCCAGCCTCTGGCAGCATTGTTCTCCTCTCATTCTTGGTCTTTGTCTTGCTGTTTATGTTCAGGCGAACACGCGGATGATAGAAAAAGGAAGAATTACTGGGTTATCCTTTCGAAAGTCCCCTGGAAAATCGAGTATGCTCTTTCTCCATACAAGCATAATACGATTTCCTCAGGGTTTGTATTTTTTCTGAGAAAATCCATAGTTACTTTTATCATGATCTCAGCGCATCTTTTTATCGGAAAATGAAAAATACCTGTGCTAATGGCAGGGAAAGCCATACTTTTGATTTTCTTTTTTTTAGCGATCTTAAGACAGTTTAGTACAGCATTGGCAAGCTTGATGTCCTCATCTCCTTCTCCATAAACAGGTCCGACAGCATGAATCACGTAATGGGCATTCAGATTTCCTGCTCCGGTAATCACGGCTTCTCCCACTTCAATAGGGCCGATAGAGTTGCATTCTTCCTGAATAGAAGGTCCTCCAAATTTGCGGATGGCGCCGGCAACTCCTCCCCCAAGGATCAATGATTTATTGGCGGCATTGACGATGGCCTCAACGCCGAGGACAACAATATTTCCTTCTACGAGCCTCAATTTTCTTCCATTAATTATGCATTCATCCATTCTTCCCCTCTATTATAAAAAGATTAAAGAAAAGGCATTATAAATAAAACTCCCATTTCTTGTCCAGTCAGCTAATCAGCTCTTGCACTCGTTTAATCCGTCACTCCTGGCAGATCACCTTTAGCTTTTCACTCACGATTTTTCTGATTTCGTCACTGATCCTGATGGCATCATTTTTCAGAACTTCCGCTCTGGTTTTGATCTTTGTTGTGAATTTTTCATCCTGAATAACGGCAAGATTAATGGCAACGTTATAGAAGGCTCCTTCTGCCGCAGTTTGGGCAGTCAATCCTGCCACTCCTGCATCACTGATAGAATTTTTATTCCCATAAACAGCAATATCTTTGGCCAATTCTAGGGCTTTTATGCTTTTTTCTAATACCCCAAGAGGCACGAGAGTCGCCTCTTTCGTGGCTTCCTGGATGGCTGCATCCCTTTCTCTTTTTTGTTCATCCGTCTTTTTTTTCATCCGAAAGGTTGTCATGACTTTATTGAATGCCAGAGTGTCCAGGTCTACCGCTCTCAGGAATTCATCTTTTAAAACTTGAGCAGCCATGGCCGATTCAATGACTTTGCCCTGCACGTTCTCATAATCTTTTTTCCCGACAGTGAGGTTGGACACCATGGACGTGAGGGCTGCTGAGAGAGCCCCACACAATGCGGCTGTGCTTCCTCCTCCAGGGGCAGGAGAGTCCATAGACAACTCATTGGCGAATTGGCGGAGATTTCTGTCAATTAAAGAGTCTTCGACTTCTTTGAACTGATATTCGATGATCTTTTTTTGTGGATCAAACGGGGAGACGTCCTCAAGGCCCAAAGATTTCACAGCGATATCTATCAGCTCTTCCTCTGGGACGCCTGGGCTTTTGCCCTGTTTTTTCAAATAATGCCGGCCTGCCATGAGCAAGGCTTCTTTGGGGATTAATCCCACCAGTTCGCTTCCTGTAACCCGAAGCCCTATGGCTTCTGCTTCTTTTATTGCCTCATCGAAAACAAGATGGGGAGGAGAAATTTTGTAGTTCGTAAAATTTATGGAGATTTGAGCAATGCCATAATCCTCGATAAACCAACCCACGGCCTTTACATCCTTAAATTTGCCAGGAATTTTCATGGGCTTTCCGTTTTCATCTCGAATGATATTTCCATCTTTGTCCCTTTTGGCTCTTCCTCTTTCCCGAAGATTAAATGCAATATGTCTGGCGAGCAAACGATCTCTTGTATTTAAATTGATGTTGTATGCGATCAGAAATTCTCTCGCTCCGATGATTGTTACTCCTGTCCTGGCGTTAAATGTGGATTTTCCGTAGTCAGGAGACCAGTTGGGATCTTTGAGTTTCTCGGCCAGCCCTTCATATTCGCCGACCCGGATGTTTGCCAGATTTTTTCTTTCCGGTTTTTGAGCCGCCTCTTCATACAGATAAACGGGTATTGCCAACTCTTCTGCAACCCGTCTGGCCACATTGTGGGCAATCTGAACACAATCTTTCATTGTTACTCCAGAGACTGGGATAAACGGACACACATCGGTTGCGCCGATACGGCTGTGTGCTCCTTTGTGTTTGCTCATATCCAAGATTTCAGCCGCTTTTTTTATCGCTCTGAAAGCTGCCTCTTTGACACCGTCTGGTGTTCCGATAAAAGTAACAACAGTTCTATTTGTGGATTCCCCAGGGTCCACATCAAGCAGGGTCACCTGGGGACTGGATTCGATTTCTTTTGTAATGGTCTTGATCTTTTCAATATCTCTACCTTCGCTAAAATTTGGCACACATTCCACGAGTTTCATTCCTTCTCTCCTTTTGTTATTTCATATCGTAATTTTCCCTCGGGAGTGTAAACTCCGACCTTTTCAAATTTCTTCAAAGATTCCACAATATCGTTATCTCCAACGATCACGATGACTGGAGTGTACAGAGAGTATTTTTGACCCATTAGTGATACCGATTCTGAACTGATACGCATAATTTTTTCGTAATATCTCTCCCAATGATCTCTTCCCAGGCCAAAAGCCTGAATTTCAGATAGTTTTGCTGAAAGATCATCATATGTCTCAATTTGGATCGGGAAATTGCCAATCAAGTATGATTTTGCCTGTTCAATCTCTCGGCTTGGGATTTGAACATTTCTCAAGTTGTTCATTTCCTGCAAAATCTCTTGAATGGCATCATAGCTGAATTCGGTCAAAACTTTGGCTGTTATCATAAAAACACCACAACTTCTGAAAAACTGCATTTCGCTGAAAGCATAATAAGCATAGGCTTTAGACTCTCTGAGGTGCATAAAAAGCCTGCTGTTAGGAGTCCCGCCGATGACTTGATTAAAAACGACAAACGGGAAATAGTCCGGACTGGATATCGGAAAAATGATGTTGCCGAGATAAATCGTGACGTCCTTTACATGGGGTAGACCAACAAAACAAATCTTGATTTTATCGCGCGGGTTTAAAAGCGGGGCAAAAGAGAGCTCCAAATCTTTTTTTTCCCAAGGGCTTAGATATCGACTCACGAATCTTGATGCTATCTCAAGGTTTAAATTTCCGACTAAAACGAGTTTGGCATTATTCGGGCGGTAGTATTTAGAATAGAATGAAACAATGTCTCTCCGATTCAAATTTTTAATTCCTCCCGGATCGAATATCATTTTTTTATAAGGATGGGACTCGAACAAAATCTGATACATCAGTCTTCTTGCTATAAATTCGGGATTATTGTTTTGAATGGCCAGGTCATAAAACATCGATCTTTGAATATTCCCAATCTCGAGGCGAGGAAAAGTTGGACGCAAAAGGATCTCACTGAGTAACTGCAGGGCATCCTCGAAGTATTCCTCGAGGAAAGAAAAGGTGAACTCTGTGTAATCGGGATGAGTTTCAACGGCAATGCTGCCTCCGATGGATTCAATTTTTTCTTCAATATCCTCAGCTCGCAGATTTACGGAACCCTTTGTGATCATTCGTGCGCATAGCGTAGCGAGCCCAGGCAGATTATCCGGGGAGGAACTTTCCCCTGTCATTATGATCAGTCTCATGCTGATGACAGGATGGTTTTGCCTGCGGGCGATAGCAATTCCCAGACCGTTTGTGAGTGTATGTGTTTCGACCACGGGGAGGGATAATTCAGAAAAAGGTTCCGGAAGAGGAGGGGACCTTCGATACCTTTCTTGTGCGCTTAAAGGAAAAATCTGAGTAAAATAAAGTGAGAAAATAGAAAAAAAGAGAAAGTATAAATATTTAAAACTTTGTTTATTTCTCATTTGATGTGGATATTGATCAATACTCTTTCCTCTTTGAAATACTTATTGGCCATGCGGCTCACATCGTAATGGGATACAGCGAGGTATCGGTTGAGTTCATTCGACCAATGGATTAAATCCCCTCTGTCAAGCAATTCTTCAGCGAGAAAAATGGCTTTATCGAGTGCTGTCGCGAATTGGCGGTAATAGTCCATCTTGAATATGTTTTTTGTTTTACGAAGTTCTTCTCCGGTGACAAATGAAGTTCTGATTTTGTTTATTTCTGCGAATACTGCCCTCTGGCTGCGCTCGGCCATTATTTCATTATTTGCTCTCACAAATACTTTGAGGACGGATTGATCCATTCTGGTTTCAATACCTCCACTCAAGTAAATCGCTGTCTTGTCTTTTTCGATCAGCCTTTTGTACATCCGGGATGTGCGGCCTTTCATCAAAACGTATTCTGTGATCGCAAGCCGGTAGTGGTCATCAGAATATCGAGGAGCCAATTGATATCCCAAATAGAATCCAGGAGAAGGCGCCATTGGGTTCTTAATCGTGAGATTTACCGGCTCAATTTTTGGCAGATTTTCCAGATCTATTGCCGGTGGAACGGCCCGCATTGGAATTGTCGAAAAATATTTTTGGATAAGCGGGAGAACTTTTTGTTCACTGATGTTACCCACAATAGTTAATACAGCATTATTTGGTGAATAAAAGATCGAAAAAAAATGGCGGACATCTTCTGTGGTGATTTGCTTGATATCCGGAATTGTTCCAAGGATAGGATGGCTGTAGGCAAAAGTTGAAAATAAAAGCCGATCAAAATACCAGGAATTTTCGAGATAAGGATCAGATTCTCTTTGTCGCTGTATGTCCTCAATCAGCTGGTTTTTGATGTTTTCCACATTGGAAGGACTGATATTGAGGGTTTTCATCCTGTCGGACTCCAACCACAGCACAAGTGCCAGTTGGTTTGAGGGAACTGTCTGATAGAAAAGGGTTTTATCATCAGTGGTGATGGCGTTCAGAACGCCCCCAATCTTTTGGATGAAACTGTAATGCTGCATCTGACCGACATTTCTGGATCCTTGGAACATCAAGTTTTCCATAAGATGAGCTAAACCTGTTTTTCCGGGCTCCTCGTTAGTAGATCCAACTTTATAGGCCACAACAACGGAAACGATCGGTAAAGAATTATCTTCGGATAAAACGATCCTTAAGCCGTTTTTTAATGTGTACTGCTTAACGGGAAAGGGCAGTTCTTCTGTTTTTTGTCCTGCCCAGCTTGAAAGTCCCAAGAAAAGAATAAAAATAAGGACTAGATAAAAATAGCTTTTTATTATCGTAAACATCTTTTCGGACAAGGCTGAACTTGAGAATCCTAAAAATAACACAAACAAGAATTCAAATTCAAATGGCAGCCAGGTAAACTGATTAGTCTACCGGTGTATTGTTTTGTGCCCTATCGTCTTAGCTGGCTTCCTAAACAGCAATCCTGTCTTCGGATGAAACCGTCACGAAATATGGCGTACACAGGAAATAAATGAATTGCAAATGGCTCATTTTTATGTTAATTAGTATATTTTTCTAGCCTTGATCCTTTTGCAAAGGAGAGAAACCATGAGTAAACTAGGAAAACATTTTTTTACATCAGAATCCGTTACAGAGGGACATCCAGATAAAATTTGTGACCAAATCTCTGATTCGATTCTGGATGATCTTGTCGGTCAGGACCCAAAAAGCCGAGTTGCCTGTGAAACTCTCGTTACGACCGGATTGGTTTTTATCGCTGGAGAAATATCCAGTGGGGGCTATTGTGAATTCCAAAAGATCGTTAGAAACACAGTTCGAAAACTGGGTTATACGGACGCACGGTATGGATTTGATTTTGAAACATGTGCGGTTATTTCTTCTATTCACGAACAATCTCCTGATATTGCCAAAGGAGTGGATGAGACCAGTGTTCACGAACAGGGTGCGGGAGATCAAGGGCTCATGTTTGGATATGCTTGCCGTGAAACCGAAGAATTTATGCCTATGCCGATTATGATGGCCCACAAATTAGTCAGGAGGCTAGCTCAAGTTCGGAAAGATAAATTATTGAAATATTTGAGGCCTGATGGAAAATCACAAGTGACAGTCGAATATGAAGGCGATGTACCTCGAAGAATCGATGCTGTTGTAATAGCCGCCCAACATCATCCAGGGATTCAGATAAGTAAATTGCGGGAGGATATCAAAAATGTCGTAGTCAAAGAAGTACTTCCTCCTGAAATGTTGGATAAAAACACCAAAATATTCATTAATGAGACAGGCTCGTTTGAGCAAGGAGGGCCGCTGGCTGATACAGGACTCACAGGCCGCAAGATTATTGTGGATACCTATGGTGGTGTAGGGAGCCATGGAGGCGGTTGTTTTTCGGGTAAAGATCCTTCTAAAGTTGATCGTTCAGGATCATACATGGCTCGTTATATCGCCAAAAACCTTGTTGCTGCCGGGATTGCTGATAAACTTGAAGTTCAAATTGCCTATGCCATCGGTGTGGTCCAGCCTGTTTCTATACTGGTGAACACGTTCGGAACGGCAAAAATCCCAGAGGATAGGATCAAAAACCTGATTCGGGCACATTTTGAACTGGCTCCCAAAGGAATGATTCAATCGCTGGATCTTCTCAGACCAATATATCATAAGACTTCTTGTTATGGGCATTTCGGTCGTGATGAGAAGGAATTCACCTGGGAAAAAACAGATAAGGTAGATGTATTAAAAAGAGAGGCCGGCCTGTAAGCTAAGGAGAAAAAAATGGATTATGATGTTAAAGATATGGAATTGGCAAAAAAAGGGAAGCTCCGGATCGAATGGGCGGGAAGGTTCATGCCGGTTCTTTGTCATATCAAAAATAGGTTTAAGACGTCCAAGCCTCTCAAGGATGTCAGGATTGCAGCCTGTCTTCATGTTACCTCCGAAACAGCCAATCTGATGGAAACTCTAAAATTAGGGGGAGCTGATGTGAGGCTGACGGCATCTAATCCTTTGAGCACTCAAGATGACGTGGCAGCATCACTTGTAAAAAATTATGGGATTCCAGTGTTTGCGATCAAGGGAGAGAATAACAGAACCTATTACAAACATATCAACCAGGCTTTAAACCACTCTCCCAACATCACGATGGACGATGGGGCGGATCTTGTCTGCACGATACAGTCCAAGCGGAAAGAGCTTGTTTCCGATATTCTCGGTGGTACAGAAGAAACCACGACAGGGGTGATCAGACTAAGAAGCATGGCTAGGGCAAAAGTGCTCCCTTATCCTATTATCGCTGTTAATGATGCGAGGACCAAACATTTTTTCGATAATCGTTACGGCACGGGCCAGAGCACCATTGACGGGATATTGAGAGCGACAAATATTCTAATTGCTGGATTGAATTTTGTCGTTGGCGGATACGGTTGGTGCGGCCGTGGTATTGCGATGAGAGCAAGAGGTTCTGGAGCAAAAGTGATTGTATGTGAGGTCGATCCTCTCCGGGCTCTAGAAGCTGTCATGGATGGCCATCAAGTGATGTCTTTAAAACAAGCAGCGAAAATCGGGGATGTGTTCGTAACGGCAACAGGCGATAAAAAAGTCATCACAGGCGAGCATTTCTATAAGATGAAAGATGGCGCCATCGTAGCAAATTCTGGCCATTTCAACGTAGAAATCGATATCCCTGCCCTTAAAGCTTTGAGCAAAAAAAAGAGAAGGATCAGAACATTTGTGGAGGAGTATACCCTGAAGAATGGAAAAAAAATATTCCTTCTGGGCGAGGGAAGGCTCATCAATCTCACGGCGGCCGAAGGACATCCAGCGGTCGTGATGGATATGAGTTTTGCCAATCAGGCATTAAGCGCCCGCTATCTTTACCGACAGGGAAACAAGCTTCAAAAAACTGTCTACTCCGTTCCCTCAGCCATCGATGAAGAAATCGCACGGATGAAACTGAAATCTATGAAGATAGAAATCGATAAATTGACAGATGAGCAGAAGGCTTACCTCTCAGCCTGGCAGGAAGGCACTTGACCTGAGCAGCAGTCCATTATAGCTGCATGGATCACTTCCTCATCTACTACTTTGATATTTAGAGCAGGTGGGTCGGCTCGGCAAGTAAATAATCCAGGTTCTTGAAGGAGAGTTATTTGAGGACTTTGAGGTATTCGTCGATTTTG
>CAZOJY010000027.1:0-32798 GCA_964580235.1 uncultured Eubacteriales bacterium
GGTTATGGCTGCCTTAACAGAATGATAGCTCACAGTCAGAACCGCGATAAGAAAAATTAGTAAAAAAAGAAAAAGTTAAAAAAATTTTAAAAAAACTTGACAAATTACAAATTTGGATTATCTTATAAATAGCGGCTTATATAAATGGCCATTTATATTAGAGAAATTCGATATGGATGATGCAAACAAACTTCAGCACCTTTTCCAAACATTGGGAGACGCCAACAGATTAAAAATCATCAAATTTATTGAAGACAAAGAAAGATCCGTCTCCGAAATCGTGGAAGCCTTAGGTTTGTCCCAACCTTTGGTATCCCATCATCTGAGAGTTCTCCGCGAGAGAGAAATTCTCCAGACAAAAAGAAACGGGCCTTTTATATACTACAAACTAAATAACGGGAAATTGCTCGATGCCCTAGGGCTGTTTTTAGAAATAGCCAGTTCAGCAAAAAGCAAAAAACATTGGGACCCCATGTTTTGCTGTCCGCCGTGGTGGAGAACAAAACACCATAAAAATCAGGGAGGATAAAATCATGTGTTGTTATGACGAAAAAACTACAGATTCGAAGAAAAACAGTATGTCAGAAGAATCTAAGGAACAGATGTGGGAAAAGATGATTAACTGCGGCTGTTCAGACATGACAGATGAAGAAAAGCAAAAATGGTCAAAAGATATGCACAGTATGATGCACCACATAAAAGAATGCGGAGGCCCTATGATGGGTGCGATGATGGGAAAAATACATGGAAAAGGTGGAAAAGGACACACGCCTTGGGATATGTGCAGGGATATGGTTTCCTCCATCCGCCAAAGCCATCGGATTGCTGCATTGGCCACGCCCGAAGTTCAAGGCCTTTTCGAAGATTGGGTAGAACAGATTGAGCAAGAAATGCTAGATTATCTTAAAAAAAGAGAATCTGTTGATATCCAAGATCTTACGAGCAATTTTAAAATTTCCAAAGACAGCGCCTACTACTTCCTGACAAAACTCGCTCAGAAGGGAAAGATCAAGCTGGACATAAAGAAAGAAAAAGCCAAAAAAAACTAATCACTTTTTTTTATTCGTAGCGGAGAGACGCGGCTGGGTTAGCTCGCGCAGCTCGGATGGCCTGATAGCTCACCGATAAAATGGCTACAAACAACGCCAATAGCATGGCCCCGATGAATACGAAAAATCCCAGATCTGCTCGATAGGCATAACTTTGCAGCCACTTTTTCATGACAAAATAGGCTGCTGGCCATGCGATAACATTGGCCACCAGAACGAGGAGAAAAAATTCCTTGCACATGAGCCTGGTAACCTGCAGGATGCTCGCCCCCAGGACTTTGCGGATCCCGATCTCCTTGGTTCGTTTTTCAGCCATAAACGAAGCCAGGCCAAAAAGTCCAAGACACGCTACAAATACGGCAAGGATTGAAAAATATCTCAGGAGAATCCCGATTCTCTCCTCGTTCCTGTACATCATGTCGTACCTGTCATCCATAAATCGGTATTCGAAAGGATAGGCAGGGACAATCCGCTTCCATGTATTTTCG
Organism: uncultured Eubacteriales bacterium; assembly: GCA_964580235.1. Lineage (GTDB taxonomy): Bacteria > Acidobacteriota > Aminicenantia > Aminicenantales > Aminicenantaceae. The sequence goes on from CAZOJY010000027.1 coordinate 1,538, forward strand.
ATAACTCCCAGGGAAGCAGTGACTTTTTCGGGCGGAATCCGGATGATCATGTAATTCAGGTCATCGGGATCAACGACAATAGCCAGAGGCTCGATCTTATTTCTCAATGTCTGATAATGGAAATTCTTCATAACGCCGACAATGGTACCATCCACACCCACATGGCTGAACCTCTCTCCGATAACAGAATCTTTATCCATCAGCTTGGCCACTTCTTCATTGACGATCCATGACTTGGAAAGATCGGATGCGTATTCTTTGTCAAAACTCCGTCCATCTGCCATTTCGATCTTCAATGTTTCGATAAAATCAAAATCCACTGCATTGAATCCGATCAGGACCTGAAGCTCTGGATCCTTGCCTTCCCACTGGGCACCACCCGAATTGCTGCCGATATGCGTGGGAAGCTGGGAAGTTCCAGTGACATTTAAAATTTGTGGATTTTGGATCAATTTCTGTTTGAGAGTGTTATAAGATTTTTTTGTATCTGCTCTCAAAGGGATATACACCAGATGTTCCTTATCCCATCCCAACCTTTTGGTTTTTATATAATTCAACTGCTGGTAAACAACAGCTGTTCCGATAATTAGAAAAATCGACAGCGCAAACTGAATGACCACAAGGATTCTGCGGAACCGGGCACCTCCAGAACCTGACCAGAAGCTGCCCTTAAGGACTTTTGCCGGTTGGAAGGCGGACAAAAATAATGCCGGATAGCTTCCGGCCACCAGTCCTGTGAACAACGTGATGCCTAACAACCCGATCAATAAAGTTGCGATTCCGGTCACGCTCCAGGATAGATCTTTACCCGAAAGACGGCTGAATGCCGGCAGCAACAGGGTTACGATTCCCACAGCAAAGATCAAAGCAATAAAAGCGTACACGACCGATTCCCCATAAAACTGCCGGACAAGGTGCCCCTTGAGCGCTCCCACCACTTTCCGCAGTCCAACCTCCTTGGCCCGGTTAGCGGAACGGGCTGTGGAAAGATTCATGAAGTTGATACAGGCAATCAGGAGCACGACAAACGCGATAACAGAAAAAATATACACATACTGAATGGCGCCAGCACCCTTTTCATATCCAAAAAATTGGTGGAGATGAAGTTGGGTGAAGGGCATAAGCCGCAGATCTGTCCGACTTTCAGGTTCTTTTGTCCGGATAAACCCGAAAATTTTCTTATTCACCTGTTCGGCAGACATCCCGTCAGGAAGTTGAACAAAAGTGTAAATTGCATTGGTGCCAAAATCCTCTTCTCGGGTATGACCTGTATTTTTCAGGATTTCATACGGGACGAGAAATTCGAACTGCAGGTCAGTGTTATGCGGGATATTTTTCATAACGCCTGTTACGGTAAACTCATTTTGGTTATTGAGTGTAACCACCTTTCCGATAGGTTCCTCATCCCCGAAATATTTTTCCGCCAAATTTTCTGTAATGAGCAAAGAATAAGGCGAATCCAGCGCTATATTTTTATCCCCTTTGACTAGAGGATAGGTAAACATTTTTAAAAAAGAAGGATCGACTGCCCTGCCATTGTCTTCGAAAAAGGTCTTTTCTGCATATTTGAATAACATCCCTCCAGTCCAAACGACCCGTGTGGCATCGATAATTTCAGGGATTTCTGCTTTGAGCGCCGACCCGAGCGGATAGGGAGTGACATACACGTAAAAAATTCTCCCCGAATAATGCTGGTCCTCTTCAACCCGGTACAGATTGTCCGCATGTGTGTGAAATTTATCATAGCTCAATTCATCCAGCACCCAGATAGTGATAAGCAAACAGCAAGCCAGGCCGATGGCCAAACCTGCAATGTTGATAAAGGAAAATCCCTTGTGCCTTCTGATGTTTCGAAAGGCAACCTTTAAATAATTTTTTATCATCTGCACACTCCAATACAAAGAATTTGATATCAATATGGGAATAAGCTTTAGAATCTGCCCCCAATACCAGAAGAAGGCCTTCAATTCCTTGTTTTCCTCAACAAGTTCAGCATAAACTTCGTCAAAATCGCCAATAAGGGTGAAATGATCGCTTTCTCCATAAATTCGGGAAAGAAGCCAGCGCCCGATTTTAGGAGGACCAGTCAATCTTTTCATCCCCTGCTTTTGGCTGCCGAAAAACTCAAATTATGGAAGCCTTCCCACATGATTTCATTGACCTTTTTTATTTCTCTCAAGGCCTCCAGGCCGTTTTCTGTCAGGGCGTAATATCTTTTGCTCAAACCTCTTCTTTCGGGTGTCGGATCGCCCACGTATGTGTCTAGATATCCCTTTTTGACCAGTCTATCCAGCGGGAAATAGACGCCACCCAAAGAAATCTTCTTCCCTGTTGCTTCTGCTATGTGTTTATAGATGGTTGTCCCATAGGCATTTTCTCTCAGTTTCCATACAGAAAGGAGGATTAACTCTTCCAATTTCGTTAAAATTTGCATGCGTGCACCTCGCTTAGAATCTTAAAAATTCAAGGATGGCTCAGGGTGATTGATACATATTCTTCATATTAGAATACGCAGCAAAGCCGCAAAAGGTTGCCTGTTTTCTAATTATTAGAATTTCTAATGGGATATTTTAGACGAAAAAAGTTTTGTATTTTGATTAAGCTTTGTTTTTTATTTTAAATAGGACAGTGCCGAGATATCCTGAATCGCTGATCTCTGCAATGTACAATCCCGGTTGAAAATGCGCTCGTCTTTTGAGCATAGGTTCGGATAATCTTTCCAGAAGTGCACCCGCTTCCCAATCTTTGTTATTGCTGTCACTTAGCAAAATGGGAGCTCTCTTTTCAACCAGTTTCTCTAATATGTCTCTCAGGCTCATGAGTGCCTCTCTTTTCAATAAATGTCTCTATATAATATTAGACGGTTAATTCCACCATTTGGTTTCTCAGATCTCAAAAATATTTAAATCTTGAATTCTTGCTGGATATTTTCTGAAACGATATGTCCGTCGAACAGGTGGATCGTTCGATGGCTGTATTCTGCATAGGCCGGAGAATGAGTCACCATAACGATAGTGGTTCCTGCTTCATGCAGTTCACCGATGATCCGCATGACTTCCTCTCCGTGTGCAGAATCGAGATTTCCCGTTGGCTCATCCGCCAGGATCAATTTCGGCCGGGCAACGATGGCTCTGGCAACGGCTACTCTCTGCTGCTGACCTCCGGATAATTGTTGGGGAAAATGGTTTTTCCTCGCCATGATCTCCATCTGTTCCAGAACTTCACTCACTCTTTTTTTCCGTTCAGACGCAGAATATCCCAGGTAGAGCAAGGGAAGCTCAGCATTTTCGTACACGGTTAACTCATCGATGAGGTTAAAACTTTGAAAAACAAACCCGATGTTGTTTTTGCGAAGATTTGCCCTCTGCCTTTCAGAATAACCACCTACCTCTTCACCCATAAAAACGTATTCTCCCTCAGATGGCTTGTCGATCATACCGAGCACATTGAGCAGGGTGGACTTCCCGCACCCGGATGGCCCCATGACAGCCACGTACTCCCCTTCTCTGACATCCAGATTTACATTGTTCAGCGCTGTTGTTTCCACATCTTCTGTTCTGTAGATTTTTTTGAGGTCTTTTGTCTTAATCATGTTTTCCTCCGTAATCGGTTTTTGCTGTACATCTTCTCTTTATTTAAAGACGTAAAATATATGCTTTTAGTTTACTTTAAAACCAGTCTGTCCATGTTTCCAAAGCTTTCGTAGGAGGATGTGATGACTTTTTCTCCTGGTTCTAATCCCTCGAGAATTTCAAAAAAATCCGGATTTTGCCGTCCGGTCCTGATTCTTCTCTTTATTGCCACATTCCCAGAGGGTTCCAGCACATAGGCCCAATTCCCGCCTGTTGTTTGAGAGAATCCTCCTCTTGGCAGAAGGACAGCCTCGGAGATGTCGCCTAATTCCAACCGTATGTGATATGTTTGTCCGGCTGTAATCCCTTCAGGCTCTTCATCCACAAATTCCATATCGACTTCGAAACGCCCATCGACAACTTCAGGATATTTTTTCTTGACAATAGTGTCATAAATATTTCCGGCGAATTCGAATTCTCCTTTTCTTCCCACTTCCACACGAGCGATGTAATGTTCATCAATCCCTGCTCTAATCCTGTATCCTTCCAATGTGTCTATCTGTCCCAAGTCCTGCCCGGCCAGTTTGGATTGGCCTATTTCTGCATTCAAAGCTGTCAGATAACCAGCGACTGGAGCCTTGATGGTCAAATTCTCCAACCGGGATCTAATAATTTCAAGATTATTAGTCATTCGATTGACCTGACTTTCCAATGCGTCGACCTGCCTTTGTCGAAACTCCAGGTCCTTTTTCTGGCTCTCGATAGTCAAATCCTTGTTTTTCACCAGATAGTCATATTGATCTTCGGCTAGTTCGTACTCATGCTGTGAGATTAGATCGTCTTTTATCAATTCCTTGTAGCGTTCATAAACACGTTTCTGCTGCTGAAGGCTATTTTCCACAGCAGCAAGCTGCTGATTCAACTGCAGGCGATAGCGCTCCATATCGAGGCGGGTATTCCGAAGATTGTTGATCTGCTGGAACAATTCCGCCTCTCTCCACATCAGGTTTATCAAAAGGTTTGTGTTGGCCAATTTTAAAATCGGATCTCCTTTTTTGACTTTGGCTCCCGCCTCTAAATAAATCTCTTCTACTGTTCCCCCCTCAACAGTCGTTAAATAATGGTAATATGGCAGAACATTCCCCATTACAGGGATAAATTCCTGAAAAGGTCCCCGGGACACTTCAGAGATGGTGAGGCGTTCCGCTTTGACGTTGAGCGAGGACTTACTCATTCCAAAAACAAAAACATATATAACAAAGGCAATAAACAAACCCGATCCAACAAAAATACCGATTTTTTTGGGAGGCCATTTCTTTTTTTCGATCTGTTTGTCCATTCCCATTTGAGGTCTCCTTATTGGATTGGGCTGTTCATCAGGCTTATCCTTCTGCAATAATTGTGCCAGCTCACAAATCTAGAGAAAGCCTTCTGATTGCTGCTAAAATCTTTAAAAAAGTGTTCGTTTGCAAAACACAGGCTGTTCATATTCGAACAGTTATATTATAATATGCACAGCTACTAAAGACCATAGGAAGTCTGAGAGATACAGATGTCATGCGAACGGCACATATCTTGCTGCTTTAGTTCAATGAACGCACACATATCCGAATTTGCGGAGATTATAAAATGAATAAAAAGACAGGGAAAATCCTGATCATCGATGACGACGAGGACATTCTCCAAGCTGCGCGATTGCTCCTGAAACAACATGTCGCGCACATCGACACAGAAAAAACACCAGAAGTCCTTCCTTCATTACTCAAAAACGAAACATATGATGTTATTTTTTTGGATATGAATTTCGCAAAGGGAGCCACCAGCGGAAAAGAAGGATTTTATTGGCTGGACAAAATCCATGAAATCGATCCAAATGCTGTTGTTATCCTGATCACTGCATTCGGAGATGTGGACATGGCTGTCCGGGCAATCAAGGAAGGAGCTTCGAATTTTGTCCTCAAGCCCTGGCAGAATGAAAGGCTCATCGCGACTCTCACCACAGCTATGAACTTAAGGAAAACGCGAACGGAAGCGACCAGGCTGCGCTCCAAACAAAAACAATTGAGCGAAGACCTCGATCAACCCTTCCATGATTTTATCGGAAAAAGTTCTGCTATGGAAGTTGTTTTTGATGCCATCCAAAAAGTCGCCAAGACCGAGGCAAATGTTTTGATCCTGGGGGAAAATGGAACGGGAAAAGAATTGGTAGCCAGAGATCTTCATCGTCATTCTTCTCGAGCCGAGGAAGTCTTCATCAGCGTGGACATGGGGGCATTGAGCGAGACTCTTTTCGAAAGTGAACTCTTTGGCCATATCAAAGGTGCTTTTACAGACGCAAAGAGTGATAGGGCTGGCCGCTTCGAGATCGCTTCTGGGGGAACACTTTTCCTCGATGAAATCGGCAACCTCCCTTTAACTCTCCAAGCCAAACTGCTGACAGTAATAGAAAACAAGAAAATCATTCGGCTCGGTTCGAACAAGCCTATCGATGTGAATGTTCGCCTTGTGTGTGCAACCAATATGCCGATTCATGAAATGGTCAACCAAAACAAATTCCGCCAGGATTTGCTCTATCGTATCAACACCGTGGAAATTCGGATCCCTCCTTTGAGAGAACGCATCGATGATATTCGCGCTCTTGTGGATCATTTTTTAAAGATCTACTGCAAAAAATATAACAAGCCGCTGAGACGTCTGAGTTCTGCCACATTTAAAAGATTGGAGAAATACCACTGGCCGGGTAATGTAAGGGAACTCCAGCATGCGATCGAGCGAGCGATCATCATGAGCGACTTCCAAGTACTGCAGCCAACGGATTTCTTTTTTCCAACACAGGAAGCCAAAGGGGATTCATTGAGTTTCGACGATTATAACTTAGAAGAGATCGAAAAATTGGTTATTCATCGGGCCATTAGAAAGCATGGAGGCAATATAACCCACGCTGCCGAAGAACTAGGATTATCACGGGCATCTTTGTACCGGAGACTGGAAAAATATGGTCTATAAGCGTTTTAGGATCAATTGTATCATCCGAGTCATATTTATTGTTTTGACTATTTTTGGCTTTTTTTACATTCTGTTTCAAACCGCGCTGTATGCAGCCTTGTTTATTATCGGAGTATTTCTCCTATACCAAATCTACGCTCTGATTCGCTACGTAGAAAAAACCAACCGGGATTTGACACGGTTTTTCACGTCCATTCGATACAGCGACTTTTCACAGACATTCAAAGACGACGGATTGGGAGCTTCTTTTGATGCATTGAGAAAAGCTTTTACAGAGGTTATGAATGTATTCCGGAAAACAAGGACAGAAAAAGAAGAGCACTATCGCTATCTGCAGACTGTTGTTCAGCATATCGGGATCGGATTGATCGCTTATCAACCCAGCGGCGAAGTCGAACTGATTAACACAGCGGCTAAACGTCTCCTCGGGATCGCGACTTTAAAAAATATCCATTCACTTAAATCCTTCAGCAAATCCCTGGTAAATACACTTCTCAGCATAAAACCCAGAGGTCGTGCTCTGGTCAAGGTGGAAGACCAAAATGAACTGCTTCATCTGGCTCTATATGCCACCGAGTTCAAGCTGAGAGGAAAAAATTTTTCACTCGTCTCTATCCAAAATATACACAGCGAATTGGAAGAAAGAGAAATTGAAGCCTGGCAGAAACTCATCCGTGTGCTAACACATGAAATTATGAATTCCATCACCCCGATATCCTCATTAGCCTCGACCATCAATGAAATGGTTAGAGAAAACTGCCAGATTCCCGCTGACAAAGAAAAAATCGATTCCGAATCACTCACGGATATCCATGATGCTGCACAGACCATCCAAAAACGAAGCCAGGGACTACTGCATTTTGTTGATGCTTACAGAAATCTGACTCTTATCCAAAAACCCAACTTTCAATTGTTCCCTGTAAAAGAGCTCTTTTCCCGGGTGGAAAAGCTTATGCAAGCCAATACCAAAGAGAAGTCCATCCGCCTCCGCATAAATGTCGATCCCAAAACCTTGGAACTTACAGCGGACCCGGAGCTCATCGAGCAGGTCCTGATCAATCTTCTCCTAAATGCCCTCTATGCTGTCGGAGGACAGAAAAAGGCAAAGATCAACCTAATCGCTCATCTGGATGGGAGGGGAAGGATTCTCATACAAGTCAAGGACAATGGTCCCGGCATATTTGCTGAAAACCTCGAAAAGATTTTTATACCTTTTTTTTCGACAAAAGAGGGGGGGTCAGGTATTGGTCTCAGCTTATCCCGTCAGATAATGCGTCTCCACCATGGTTCGATCACCGTACATTCCGAACCACAAAAGGAAACAATATTCACATTGAGATTTTAAGGTGAACAAATCGTAAATATTGGGGCCCGTTACAGCTCCCATTCATCTAAATAAGCAGGAATAACCACTTTCCAGCCTTTTTTCTTGAGGATCAAGTCCGAAAGGTGGCGGGCAGATTCTTTCTCTCCATGGGTTAAAAAAAGGCGAGCCGGGGGAGATCGGAAAGCGTCAAGCCATCTGAGCAGATCCTGTCTCCCTGCATGGGCTGAAAACCCCTGAACCTGCTCAATTTTGGCCTTCACTGGATAATTTTTTCCAAGAATACGTACCTCCGCTTTCCCTTCTAAAATCTGGCGGCCCAACGTTCCACGGGCCTGATAACCTACAAAAAGAACTGTCGATTCAGGGCGGGAGATGTTGTGAACAAGATGATGTTTGATACGGCCTCCTGTGCACATCCCTGAGCCTGCCATGATGATTGTGGAACCTCGTATGGAATTTATGGATTTTGATTCGGCAGTCGCCCGCGTCAACCGCAATCCTGGAAACCCGAAAGGTTCTTTCCCGGCATGCAGAAGTTCTAAAACATCTTTATCCAAATACTGTTGGTACTGCATAAACACTTCTGTGACATCCACGGCCATCGGACTATCCAGGAAGGTCATTAAATACGGAATCCTGTTTTGCCGGCTCAATCGACCCAGATGATACAACAGTTCCTGAGCCCGTTCGATGGCAAAAGTCGGGATAACGACATTCCCTCCCATATTGACAGTTTCGTTTATTATCTCACAGAGCAGCTTATCCACATCTTCAGGACCTGCGTGATCTCGATCGCCGTACGTGCTTTCCATAATCACATAATCCGCATATTCAAACTCAGTCGGGTCTTTCATCAGAGGCCGATTCCACTGGCCAATATCCCCAGAGAATAACACGCTTTCTTGGCGGCCCTTTTCCCGGACGATCACCTCCACAATGGCTGATCCCAGGATATGGCCGGCATCATGGAATCGCGCCTCCCAATGGTCATTGAGTGGAATAAGCTTTTGATAAGGAAAATTTTGGACCATTGGAAAAATACGTTCAGTATCTTCAACCGAATAAAGCGGCATTTCTGGAAAATGGCTCCTTCGTCCTTCCCTTTTATGCCGCTTTTTTTTGTAAGACGCATCCTCTTCTTGAATTCGCGCCGAGTCCAGCAAAACAATCGGCAGCAATTCCTCAGAAGGATGGGCCAGGAAAATCGGGCCAGAAAACCCATCACGGACCAGTTTTGGGATGAGTCCGCAGTGATCAAGATGGACATGAGTCAACAAAAGCATGTCAATTGTATCAGGGGAAACAGGAAAAGGGTCCCAATTTCGAGCCAAATATTCCCTCTCTTGATAAATGCCGCAATCCACGAGCACCCGAGTTTTGTCTGTCTCAAGAAGATAGCAGGAACCAGTCACTTGTTGATTGGCGCCCAAAAACTTTATTTTCATCTATTTGACTCCTGCAAAAAAAAGTTGAGCAATGAATCCGGCAATGGGCGGGAAAAAAAAAGTGCAGGCCAAGCGAACAAAGGTGAATTTCCATCCTAAGATTCCGATCTCCATCGGTAACCTTGACACGGCCCAGAGCGACCAGGCTGTCAAGAAGGCAACCATAGTCCCCACTCCGGCTCCTGCTTTAAGGAGCCCGGCGACAACAGGAAGACTGACATAAGGTCCTCCCGGTGTTATGCCGCCAGCCAGAGTCCCGACAAGGATTCCCTTTAATCCCGACTCCTCCCCTATCCACTGCGACAATAATTCTTGGGGCAAAAGGACCTGAACCATCCCGGCTACGATAAAAGCAAACAGCAACAGAGGAATAATTTCCACAATCATTTTCAAGCCAGAATTCAATCCTTGAATGTGTTGCCCTTCTCCTTTCGAATATCCAATTGCCAGAAGTGCCACGGCCAATATTGCCATTATTATGGTTGGAATCAGCATATTCCAGTTTCTCCTTTTTTTTGCCATAATTTTTTTCTTCATTGAGTTGTTTTAGATTTTATCCACTCTTCTCGGTTTGTGTATCGCGAAAAAAATAGAACAAACAGCACACAGGAAATGGCATACAATACATAAAAATCTCTTGTAGTATAGGACATTCTTTTGGACCTGACAAATCTAGAGAAGGATTTGAACTGAGAAATCCCAATGAATAAAATTATATTCGAGTAAAATGGGGCACAGGGGCATGGCTTATGAAAATATTGATGTATAATATACGGGAAAAATAAAAAAATTTAAAGACAAGGCTTTATTTAAAACGAATGATACTATCAGCATTTTTTGCAAATAATTCCTAAAGGAGATAATCATGAAAAATTTGGCTTCCGTTTTTATACTAATCCCTTTGTTCACAATTTTCCCCCTCTCCCAGCAGCAAAAAACGCCCGACATGGATGAATTGATTGCCATGGCTAAGGCATTCGTTACAGACCTTGACAGCGGCCGTTATGGCGATGCAGTTAAAAACTTCGACGAGACCATGAGCAAACTGGCACCTGCAGAAAAAATGAAAGAGGTCTGGGAGGCTGTCATCCAAAAGGTCGGGCCGTTTAAGGAACAGATCAGTGTCCGGACTGAATCGATCCCGAAATACGATATCGTGTATGTGACATGCCGGTTCGAAAAAGCGAAATTGGACATTAAAGTCGTCTTCGATAAAAATAAAAAAATAGCCGGACAATTTTTTGTCTCTCCCCAATTGTCTTCAGAATATATCCCACCGGACTACGTGGATAAAAAGACATTTTCCGAGAAAGACGTGAAAGTTGGGATGAAAGAATGGCTCCTGCCTGGAACCTTAAGCCTACCCAAAGGGAATGGCCCTTTCCCGGCGCTAGTTTTGGTTCATGGCTCTGGCCCAAACGATAGAGATGAATCCCTCGGACCCAATAAGTGTTTTCGTGATTTAGCCTGGGGACTGGCAACGCAGAAAATCGCTGTTCTTCGTTACGACAAGCGTACCAATGTCTACGGCCAAAAGATGATTGCCGACAAACATGTTAAACTCACCGTTTATGAGGAAACCATCGAAGATGGGCTTGCTGCTGCTGATCTGCTCCGCAAAACAGATAGGATCGAAGCCAAAAACATTTTTATTCTCGGCCACAGTCTGGGAGGAATGCTTATACCAAGGATTGCCAATTTAGATCTCGATAAAAACAAAGGTTTTATCATCATGTCAGGACCGACAAGACCACTGGAAGATCTTTTTGTTGAACAGACAGAATACATCTTTATGCTTGATGGGAAATTATCCGATGAAGAAAAAACAAATTTGGAAAAAATAAAGTCAACGGTTCAAAAAATCAAAAATTTAGTACCAGAAAATTCTGAACACAAGATGGAAAATTTTTTAGGAGCAGGAGCAGATTACTGGATCGATTTGAAGGGATATGAACCGGCTGAAACAGCAAAAAGCATAAACCGTCCGCTTCTTATCCTGCAGGGAGGGCGGGATTATCAGGTGACGAAAGAAGATTTTGAGGGCTGGAAAAGAGCACTCTCAAACAAAGGAAACGTGGAATTCAAACTGTACCCTTCGCATAATCACCTCCTGATACCCGGAAAAGGAAAGTGCACTCCTGCAGAATACCTGAAGGCCGGCCATGTGGACAAAGTGGTCATCGATGATATCGTCAAGTGGATAGAAAAAGTTAAAAAATAGTGTTTATTTTCCGTTGTTCTCGATCGATCCATCTTTTAATCTGACGACCCGTTGTGCCCGTGATGAAATATTGGGATTGTGGGTGATGACAACAATCGTGTGCCCCTGGCGCCAGAGATCCTGAAATATGGCCAGGATTTCGTCGCCGGATTGTGAGTCGAGATTTCCGGTTGGCTCGTCTGCCAGTATCAGGCTGGGATTATTAGCCAAGGACCGCGCAATAGCTACCCGCTGCATCTCTCCGCCGGACAGTTCATTCGGTTTGTGATGCGCCCGATTCCCAAGCCCGACTTTATCCAACAATTCCATAGCCCTTTTGTTTCTGGTTTTGGTTCTCATCCCCATGAACAGCATCGGCAATTCCACATTTTCAAAAGCAGTGGCATACGGGAGAAGATTGAAGTTTTGGAAGACGAATCCGATTTTTTCATTCCGAATCTCGGCAAGCTGATTGTGATTAAAGCTTTCGACATTTATCTCCTCAAAATAATATCTGCCCGAAGAAGGAGTGTCCAGGCAACCGATGATATTCATCAGGGTGGATTTTCCCGAGCCCGAAGGGCCTATTAATCCGATAAACTCATTTTTCTTGATTTCCAGATCGATCTGTTTCAACGCTTCGACCTTGACCTCCCCGGTTCCATAAACCTTGCTAATCTCTTTCAATTTGATCATCACTATTCTCCTTGTCATTCATAGCGGAGGGCCTCTACTGGTCTCTGGGATGCTGCCCTTTTTGCCGGGAATACCCCGGCTAGGAAACCGATGATTCCCAGAATTATCGCCGTTAAAAACATGATATTCGATGATATGACTGGATGGGCCATAAGATCTGCCACGTCCCCCTCTAAAGGGAGAGCCTGAAAGAGACTGACGGTCACAAAAGACAGAAAAATCCCCACCGCTCCTCCAATGAAAGCAATCATCAGTGCTTCCGAAATAAATTGGAACAGCACATATCTTTTTTTAGCGCCCAAGGCCATCTTAATCCCGATTTCTTTTGTCCTCTTTTTTGCAGATACATACATAATATTGGTCACACCGACTCCGGCCACGATCAAGGTCAAACCTCCGATTATCCCCATGAATATTTGGATGCCCAAGAAAATTTTATCGAAAATCTCCTCATCTTCGATCGTATCCCAGATTGTCAAGGCCTGAGTATCAGAAGGATCGAATTTGTATTTGTTGGCCAGAGCCCGGTACACATCCTTTTTTACATCGGGCGCCCGGTTGATATCTTCAGGCATATAGATTATCCGTGGGATGGACTTATCTCCATAAACCGCCTGGTATGTGGAATAAGGAATCGCCGCCTTATCCACATCCGGGCCGTTATACATGCTGTTCTGTATCTTATCCTGCATGACACCGATGACAAGAAATGGAATGGCATTGATCATAAGAGTTTTTCCCACCGGATCATCCTTTTCGAATAATTTCTTGGCGATTTCTGTTCCCAGAAAAACCACTCTCCTTTTATTCTGGAGATCGGTAGGATTGATGAACCGGCTGCCTCTCTGCGGATAGTAAGTTCGCATTTCTTCGAAAGAAGGATAAACACCGATAACTCTTTGTGTGAATGATTTGCGCCCATAAGTCAGCGTGTTGGCGTACCGGTCTCCCTCAGGGCTGATGAATTTTATCCCCGGCACCTTGTTTGCGAGAAGCTCCACATCATCTCTGTGTAAAACGACCGGGCGGCCCTTTCCTAAACCTCTGTAGGGCATGGATGTTTGGCCCCCATAGACAATGACGATCCCTGTGCCCAATCCCTGGTTTGCAATCTTCATCTGCCTGTTCAGTCCTTCTCCAAACGCTAAAAGAATAACAATAGAGAATGTCCCCCAGGCAAGGGCAAATATGGTAAGACTGATTCTTTTTCTCTGTCTTCGGAGCTCTCTGTGAAACATGCGGAGTAAGTACAATGTTTTCATGCTGTTTTCCTAAGATCTCAAGGCTTCAACAGGATCGAGGTTTGACGCACGTCGGGCAGGGTTAAATCCGGAAAAAAACCCGATCAATCCTAAAAGTGTCACTGTGACAGCAGCGACCTCCCATGAAAACGTCGGCCGACCAATTTCCTCTTCGATGCCCGTATTGGGAAACAGGTTGATGATTCCATAAGAAATGGCTAAGCCGATCGCACCTCCTATAAGTGTTATCAGAAGTGTCTCAAACAAAAATTGAGAAAGGACAAATCTTTTTTTAGCACCGACGGCCATTTTGAGCCCGATTTCTCTTGTCCTTTCCTCGACAACAACATTCATGATGTTGGACACTCCGATTCCCCCCACGATAAGGGTAAAAGCGCCAACGATCCCCAGAAAAATGTTGAATCCGAGCTGGAATGCCGTGAAAAGTTTCTCCCCTTCGCTCATATCCCAAACTCCGATGGCTTCTTTATCGTCGGGATGAAACCGGTATTTTTTGGCAAGGACTTCAAGAATACTCTTTTGAAGTTTTTCGTTCTGCCGGGGATCTTTTCCTTGAATGACCATGTTGTTAATATATTTGTGCCCAAACAATGCGGCAAAAGTCGTGGCTGGAATAAAAGCGGCGAATTCATCCCGACTCCCATAGCTTGAGTTCTGTGTTTTTCCTATCAACACTCCAACCACCTGAAAAGGCACAGAATTCAAGGTGATCAAACGACCCACGGCCGGCTCATCGCCAAAAAGTTCCTGTTTAACCGTCGATCCGAGAAAGATGGATCGTTTTTTATGATCTATATCTATCGAATCGAGAAAACGTCCTCCCATTTCCGGGATAGTGTTTCTTATTTTGCCATAAACGGGATACACACCTCTTAGATATACGGAATATGTATTTTTTTCGGATTTCAGCTGCACACCTCCCCGAGCATATTCAGGGCTGATGTGCTTGATCTGCGATATCTCCCGTTTAAGAAGAAAAGCATCGTCCTCGCGAAAACTCATTCTTCTGCCTTTGTTAAAACCTTTGAAAGGGAGGCTGGTCCTTCCCGGCCAGAGAATGATCAAGCCCACTCCCATGCCGTGAAAGCTTTTTTTCATCTGTTTTCCCAGGCCCACGCCAAATCCCAACAGGAGAACAACAGAGATGGTTCCCCATATGATCCCGAAAATTGTCAAAAAGGTTCTCATTTTTTGGGATTTGATATCCCGCAAAAATTGAGAAATGAACATCAAAGATTTCATTTGATTTCCTTGGGAGGATTCTCCACAACTTCTTCCCCCTGCACGAGTCCCTCGAGAATTTCCACATTTATGCCATCGCTCAATCCTGTTTTTATTTCTTTTTTTTCGATCTCTCCGGCTGCATTCTGCACTTCCACATAAGTTCGGTTCTCATCGAACTCGACAAGTCGCTCCGGAATAAACAATGTGTTCTCTGCCTTATTGATCAGGAGTTCGGCGTTGGCTGAATACCCCGCTCTTATAACCTTTCGGCTTCTTTTCGTGATTGCAATTTCCACATCAAAAAGAGTAGCATTGTCCTGCTTTTTTGCTTTTGGAGATATTCTGTACAGTTTTCCCAAAATCTCTTCGTCAGGAAGGGCCCCTATTTTCAGCTCTGCTTCCATCCCTTCCTCGAGTTTTCCCACATCGATCTCATCTACTGTACCTTTGAAAATGAGGCTCTCCATATCCGCCAACAAGAGAAGTTCGGTTCCTGCCTGGTAGGAAGTCAATGGAACGACAGGATCTCCCTCGTTGACCCTTCTTTCCAGAACCGTCCCCGCTACGGGTGATTTGATAACCGTATCCACCTGGCGATCCGCCACTTTTGTGCGTCCCACATCGATCAAAGCCAATCTTTCTTGAGCCATGTTCAACCTCAATTTGGATTGTTTATATTCGTTTTCTGCGATCTCAAAATCCTTTTGGGAAATCAGCTGGGATTCCAGGAGTGTTTTCATTCGATCATATTCGCTGCTTGCCGCTTCAAAATTGGCCAAAGCGATTTCAGAATTCCTTTTCGCTTCGGCAAACTCGAGCGGCGTGGGATCAGGTTTGATTTCCATCAGAGGCTGGCCAGGCTTTACCAAATCCCCAACTTCCACAAAAACATTTTTGACTATCCCGGAAATTTTAGATTTCACGGCGATTTCTTTTTTCGGCTCAATCCGACCGATCGCAAGAGCTTTTTCAACAATGTCCCCCCGCTCAACCTTTATGAATCGCATCCCGTTATCTCCAGAATTGCCTTTGGTTTTTGCTGCAATAAAAACAACGACGGCTATTAACATCAGGATTATCACAACTATCAGTATTTTTTTAAACATAGAGGCCTCCTCTTATGTCTTCTCTCAATTATATACGCGCAGGGATAGGAAAAAGTTCCCAGATCAACAAGCCATCGGGATAATAAGAAGAGTGTACGGGGAGATATAAAAAGGTGACGAATCCAGGAAAATATTACCGCTACACAAAAAAAACGTCAGTAATCTATTACTCTTCTACTTCGATAGAGAAAGGCTGACTTTCCCACACACCGTGCAGGTTGCATCTTTCTTTGGCAACCAGGGCATGGCCATGATCAAGAGTCACAACTAATGTGACATGTGGAACCGTAAGTCTCGGCTCTAAATTGATCCTTGCCAAAAATGTGTCACCCGAAAAAAGCTCGATCCACTCGATAAAATGAGCGTTTTCATTCGGGTGAGCCAGATATTTTCCGACTTCTACAGTCACTTCAAAGGGCTCCCCTTTTTTAACTTTCTCTGGGGCTCCGATAACCGGAGTGTGTTTTTTTTCCAGGTCAGTCATCTCATCTATGCTGCCAGATTTGGCTTTGTTCAGCCCACAAAAAAGGTCCTCCTCACAGTTCATGATTAACTCCTCTTAAAGTTGGTTTTAATTTTTATTCGCGATATTTGTGCCATTTATTGTCTCATTTGTAACTTATTGATATTATTTGTGATATTTAAATTGTGCCAAATTTTAATTACCGAAATAACATGATTTTTTTATATTTCGGTACGAAGAAAAGCCGTTATTTAGCCTTTGTTGCTTCTTTTTCGTCCTTTTTTTCTTTTTTCCAGTAGTCCATGCAGTCCAGGTTACAAAAATGAAAGACGTAACCTTCTCCCTCAGCGTGCATAGCTGTGGCCTTTGGTATCATCTTCTTGCAGACATGACAGGCAATCTTCTCTTTATTTTCGCTCATCTTTCATCCTTTACTAATCATTATAGCAGAAACATTTAAAAAATATATTATTGACGATTACGAGGAAATCAATCAAGAAGATTGTGCAAGAGGATAAAAGGAATATTTGTCAGCTTCTTTCTCGATCTTTCCAAAAAAGAGCTGAGCGTCATGGACAAAGGCAAGAATCCAATTTTCCGTAACGGCATGTTCGAAGAACCTTTTTTTATTTGCAAGAGTTTCCAGAGGATAGAGGTCATAACTCATGATGTAAGACAGGCCAACATGGGCTGACATTGGGACCATGTCGCCTAAAAAAAACACCACTCCATCAGTTGATGAAATCTTTACACATTGGTGATCCGAGGTGTGGCCAGGAGCCAGAATAACCTCCACTCCGTCTGTAATCTGTGTGTCTCCTTCTACCAGTCGAAGGCACCCTTGCGTCTCCAAAGGGAGAAAATTGTTGCGCACATAGCTCGGCTTATCCCTATAACAAGGCTGGAGCGCATACTCCCATTCGCCTTTTTGGATGATATATTGAGCCTTGGAAAATGTTGGTGCCCATGCCCCCTTTTCAATTTGGAAGGTATTTCCTCCACAATGGTCAAAATGAAGATGGGTGTTGATCACATAATCGATATCATCAGGATCGTATCCAAGATTCTTAATCTCGCCCAAAAGGCCGGATTTTCTCTCCACAGAATAAAAATTTGAAACCTTCGGATTCAGGTCTGGACCGATTCCTGTCTCGACGAGGAGCAGGGCCTGCTCCGTTTGGATAAGGAGGGAATTGAGTCCCATTTTAATCCGGTTTTTTTCATCAGGTTTGTATATTTTTTCCCACAGTACCTTAGGCACCACGCCGAACATGGACCCCCCATCCAGATAAAAAAATCCATCACGCAAACCATAAATCATGAATTTCCCCAGAGATATTTTTTCAGAGGTCATCTGGTGAGTTTTTCAAGATCATAAATCAATTTGTCACGGGAATATTCGGCAAATTCGATCTGTCCGGTGTCCATACGAATCGCATCTTCCGGACAGGCCTCCACACAAAACCCACAAAAACAGCACCGGCTCAAATCAATGATAAAAGTGGATGGAACCTTTTGAACCTCAGGATCAGGATCCTCGGCAGCCTCCACATAGATGCATTCTGAAGGACAGACTGTTACACAGAGCATACAGGCTACGCAGCGGGGTTTGCCGTCCTCTCTTTTGAGGAGCCTATGGAGACTTCTATGCCGGAATGCAATCTCTCTTTTTTCTTCAGGGTACTGAATCGTAACAGCTCCCTTCCGCCTGGTTTTGATCCTGAATAATTTAAGAGTATGAAACCACATATTCACCACAAAATGGCGGGTTGTGAGAAGGCTCCCTTTTATGATCTCGATAAAATAGCCTATTGCTTTAATCATCCTATTAAACTCATCAAAATCGCAGTCCCGGCTATGTTGACCAGACTAAGAGGGACAAGAAGTTTCCATCCCAAGTCCATCACCTGGTCATACCGGAATCGCGGGTAAGTCCACCGGATCAAAACCTGAAGCCAGCAGAAGAAAAAAACCTTCAAGTTAAAGGCCAAGACCTGGAATGCCACAACGATTCCATGGGGAAGAAGCCACTGGCCTCCCCAAGGGAAATGAAAACCACCAGCAGACAACCAAGGCACTTGCCACCCGCCGAAAAAGAGGGTGGCCAGGAGGCAGGAAATGATGAGAACTTCCATGAAGTCTGTAAACATGAAGAGTCCCCATTTAAGGCCGGAGTATTCGGTAAAAAATCCGACGATTTCGTTCTCTCCCTCCGGAAGGTCAAATGGCACCCTCTTTGTCTCAGCAAGCGCGGCAAAGAAAAAGATCAATAATCCTAAGGGCTGGAGAAATACGCCCCATTTGGGAAGCCATCCCCACAGCAATTCTCCCTGATAATGAACGACAGCGGAAAGTTTTAGGGAGGGATACACCATGATCAATCCTATCAATGAAAGGCCCAGTGCCACTTCGTAAGAAATAAGTTGAGCCGCCCCTCTCATCCCTCCAAGCAATGTGTATCGGTTATTTGAACTCCAACCAGCAAGGATAATGCCGTAAATCCCCAAAGACAGCATGGCCATGACAAAAAGCAGGCTCACGTTAAAGTCAACAATTTGCAGTTTGATCTCGCGTCCCCCGATCCGGAGAACATCTCCAAAAGGGATGGCCGATATCGTTACGGCCACGAAGAAAAAGGAAATAAAAGGGGCCAAATTATGCAGCAATCTTCTTGAGAAACGCGGCGTGAAATCTTCTTTAAAAATCATCTTGATGGCATCGGCAAACGGTTGAAAAAGCCCAATAACCCGAAACCTCCAAATATTGGCTCTGTTTGCTCCAATCCTATCCTGTATAACAGCACTTTCTTTTCTTTCCACCCACGTTAAATACAGGGCTATCACAAGAAACCAGACCAAAGCACAAATAATCTTAATCAGAATTATAATCCAATCACTCACTGTACTTCCCGAAAATAGGAAATTTCTTTTTTCATTGCCTGCCGTATGCTCTCTAGAGATGAAAGTTGGCCATAAAAATCGAAATTTATCCTTAATTTTTTGGCCAACTGTACGAGAAATTGCCATGCAGGCTTGCAGTCACCGGGGGCATCCAATGCAGGAGAGAATTTTTGAACGCTCCCGATTATATTGGTCAAAGATCCTTCCTTTTCTGCGATCAATGACATTGGCAAAACAATGTCGAACGCAGAGTTGATTTCATAATTGTGACTGGCAAAAAGTACTTTTTTATCTATATTGTCCAGTGCTTTCTTGAGAGGGCCAACATCCGTTTTATCCCAAAAAGGAGACGCAAAAACAAAAAGCAAATCAACGTCATCAAAGAGTTTTTTCCATTCGGCCTGCTGCAAATCGAACCCAAGCTCTTTTGCACCCTGTCTGTTGGGTGTTCTTTCAGCGGTCAGCAGGAAATCATCGGCCTCTTCTTCCGGTAAATCCAGGAAACGGATTTTCTCGATGTGGAGGTCATTTCGGAATAATTTTTCCAGCAGAAATAGCTCTTCGTTCGAAAGCCACGTATTGAGAATGAGCCCGATGTGAGAAGATCTTTTCATATGATATAAGCGCCCTATTTCCTCTGCAATATCAGATGTAATCGCCGGCCATGCGTGGGAATCTTTGGAGTTGCTCACGACGATTTTATCAAGCCTCTCCTCGTCAATATAAGAATATTCATACCGGCCTTTATCACATATCCAGAATCCATTGATTCTTTGATTTTCTCTGGTCCGTATTCTGTAAACTCTTTTTGGCAAAGAAAACCGGGAGAATCCCTGATGGGATTCCAGGCAAATGTTGCATCCTCTGCTGCAGAGTGGACAAATGGACTCGCGGCTTCGCAAAAACCAGCTTCGGGTTTTGAATCTGAAATCTTTGTCTGTGATAGCACCCACAGGACAAATTTCTGCCAGATTGCCGGAATAGTTATTGTTTATCAAAATCCCATCATATATGTTAACCTCTGTATCAGCGCCCCGCTGGAAAACCCCCAACTCATCGGTTTTTGTCACCTCATGGAGGAATCGGACACACCGGCGGCATAAAACACAGCGTTCCTGATCGTGGATAAGGTTTTTTCCTATTTCGATTTTCTTCTGTTTTTTCTTTTTTTCTTCTTTGAATTCACTCTCAAACAGGCCGTATTCTTCATAATAATCCTGGAGTTTGCACTCGCCGGCTTTATCACAAATCGGGCAGTCGATGGGATGGACAGCCAGAAGGCATTCCAGCACACCCTTTCGTGCCTCGACAACCCGTTCGCTTTTTGTTGAGATCCTCATTCCCTCTCGTACCTGTGTGGAACATGCCAATTCCAGTTTGGGAAGTCCTTCAATTTCGATTAAACACATCCGGCACGTACCTTCGGGGACAAATGCCTTGTAATAACAAAGATGAGGAATTTGTAGACCGGAACTTTCAGCAGCTTTCAGTATGGTCGTACCTTCTGCGGCATCAAGTTCTCTCTCATCGATAAAAATCTTCACCATCTCCTGTATATCTCCTGGTTTCAGTTTCCCAAGTATGTTTCTAGTTCTTTCCTGAATTTTTGAATGATGGATAATATGGGCATGGCGGATGCATCTCCTAAGGGACATAGGGTTTTGCCTAGCATGTTGTTGGCCAATTGGATAATTTTATCCAGATCTTCCTTTTTTCCATTGCCGTCGGATATCCGTTTGACAATCTTGTTTATCCAAAAGTTTCCAATCCGACAGGGTGTACACTGACCGCATGATTCATGAGAATAAAATTTTGTGACACGCCCCAAAACATCCAGCATGGACGTTTCCTGATCGATGACGATAATTGCGGCTGATCCTAACATGGATTTGGCTTCCACCAAGGAATCAAAGTCCATTTTTATATCGATTTCTTCAACCGTCAGGATAGGAGCAGACATCCCTCCCGGGATAACCGCCTTCAACTTTTTTCCTTCCTTCATCCCTCCCGCATGCTGGAAAATTATTTCTTTTAAGCTTGTTCCTAACGGCAACTCGTAGATTCCAGGCTCCCTCACCATACCGCTGATGCCAAAAATCCGGGTTCCCCCATCCTTGGGCAGGCCCCTCTGACAAAACCAGGCTGCTCCATTGAGAACGATGACCGGAATATTCGAGAGTGTCTCCACATTATTTATCACCGTGGGACAGCCAAATAGCCCCACTGATGCTGGAAAAGGAGGTTTTAAACGCGGATTTCCTCTTTTTCCTTCTAGAGATTCCAAAAGTGCGGTCTCTTCTCCACAAATATAGGCCCCTGCGCCTCTATGGACATAGACATCCAGTTTGAATCCGGTTCCCAATATGTTCTTACCCAGGAAGCCCTTATCGTAGGCTTCAGAAATAGCTTTCTCGAGGCGAAGGGCCACCGATTCATATTCCCCTCTGACGTATATAAATGCTGTGTGAATGCCCACACAATATGAAGATATGATAATTCCTTCTAAAAGAAGATGAGGATTATGAGTCATGAGGTATCGGTCCTTGAATGTCCCTGGCTCTCCCTCATCTGCATTCACACACAGATATTTTGGCTTATCGACATCTTTTGGGACAAATCCCCATTTCACACCGGCAGGAAATCCAGCTCCTCCTCTCCCTCTCAAGTTAGCAGCTTTTATTTCCTCCAGGATTTCATCCGGCTTCATATCTGAAAGAGCTTTTTTTACAGCGGCATAGCCTTTTTTATTTAGATAGACATCCATCTGGAACAGATTTTCTAGAGCAAAATGTTCGGTTAAAATTTTCTCTGCCACTTTTCTACTCTAATTTGTCCAAAATACTATCTATTTTGTCTTTATCCAGACTTTCAAAATAGTCGAAATTGACCATCATACATGGTGCCTGTTCACATGCCCCCAGACACTCCACAGTCGTAAGCGTATACTTTTTATCCGATGTTGTTTCGCCAACATCGATTCCTAATTTTCCTTTCAGATGATCGATAAGCGATTCTGCTCCCAATAGACAGCAGGTCAAGTTGGAGCAGACTTGAATGTGATATTTCCCCACCTCTTTTTGATTGATCATGGTATAGAAAGTCACAACTTCTTTCACTTTGATTGGCTTAATATTCAATAGACTGGCGACCTGTTTTTCTTCCTGTTGGGAAATAAAACCCTTTTCGCGCTGAACAAGATGCAAAACAGGAAGAATGGCTGCTTCTTTGCTTGGATAGCGGGAGGCAATGTCTTCGATTTTTTTCTTTGTTTGATCCGTCAACTTTGAACTCATCTATCCAGTTCTCCACCTATCATGTTCATCGATCCAAATGTCGGAATTACATCGGCCACATAATGGCCCCGGATAATTTCCTCCAGCGCCGACACGATGTGGAGGCACGGGGCACGCAGATGGATGCGGTACGGTTTATCTGTTCCATCCGAAATGATGTAAAATCCCAGCTCGCCGCTTCCACCTTCAACAGCAAAATAAACTTCCCCTTTAGGGGGGCGTATCCCATGCCCCCTCATAAAAAATTTAAAGTGATTGATCAGGCCTTCGATGTTCGTATACGTATCTTCTTTCGGCGGAACGAAATATTTTTTCCCGGCAAGAATTCCAGAATGTTTATCCTTTTCGGTCCCCTCCAGATTGGGAGATAGTTTGATCCTCTCTTCTGGCCTTTTTGTCCTGGAAGCTTTGATGGCTTCAGACGGTTCCAGTCCTTTGGCCACCAACTGGGCCGGAAAAGAAGGTTTGGGAATTTTTTCCATGCACTGCTCGACCATTCTCAAGCTTTGTTCCATTTCCTGCATCCGAACCATGTAGCGGTCGAAGTTGTCCCCTCTTTCTCCAAGCGGGACCTCAAAATCCAACTGATCATAAACAAGATAAGGGAATGTCTTCCGCACATCGTAGTATACACCCGTTGAACGAAGACAGGGTCCTGTCCATCCATAGTTGATAGCCATCTCAGGCGTTACGACAGCCACGTCCCTCGTCCGATTGAGAAAAATCTTATTTTTGCTCATCAGACCATGGCAATCTTTGAGGACTTTGCGGGTTTCATCGATGGCAGTCCGGGTGGTTTTCTTCCAATCTGCAGGAAAGTCTGACCTGACTCCTCCTACCCGGACAAAAGAGGTCGTCATGCGAGCTCCGGTAGTCTGCTCCATCAAATCCCATATATACTCACGGGCTTTCATCATATAAAGGAAGACGGTAAACGCCCCGCACTCCATGCACATAGCCGCTAATGCCGTAAGGTGATCGCACACCCGAGAGAACTCATTTAAAATAACCCGAATGTACTGGGCCCGTTCTGGGACTTCAATTCCCAACATCTTTTCCAAAGTCATGACATAGCCAGTATTGTTGATCAAAGGTGAAACATAATTCATCCGGTCTGTATAGATCAGCATGTTGAAATAAGTCTTACTCTCACAGATTTTCTCGAATCCTCTGTGCAAATACCCCATTTCCAGCTCACAGTTGACTATCTTTTCCCCATCCAATTCCAACATGATCCTGGTCGTGCCGTGCATCGCAGGATGAGACGGGCCCATGTTGAGGAGCATGGTTCCCTCTCTTGCTTCCTGCTGTATCCTGTATTTCATCCTATTTTCTCAACTGAATTTTTGGCTGCTGCCTGCGCAGAGGATAATCCTTCCGCAAGGGATGCCCTTCGAATCCCTCATACATGAATAACCGTCTCAAATACGGATGATCAGAGAAATGAACTCCAAACATATCGTAAACTTCTCTCTCAAGCCAGTTAGCGTTCTTGAACGTCGGAGCTAAAGAATCGATTTCACACTCATTTTCTAACAATCGGGCTTTGAGCCTCAAACGCAGCTTGTGAGAAAGGGAAAAAAGGTGATAGACCATTTCAAAACGCTCCTTTTTTCCCATGTAATCCACACATGTGAGGTCGAGAAGCATGGTAAAGGCATAGGGCTCTTGTTTCAGGAAATTTACGATTTCCCGAAGCGCACTTTTTTTGATAAGAATGATTTTATCCCCGAATTGGACAGTTACGTCCACAATATTGTCGGGAAAATTCTGTTTGATATCTTCTAAGATTTTCTCTTTTGAAATCGCCATTCATGTCCTTCTTTTTGTATTTTTTCCTGAAGTTTTATCAAAGCATTGATGATTGTTTCCGGCCTCGGTGGGCATCCGGGGATATAAACATCCACTGGAATGATCCGGTCAGTTCCCTGGACAACAGCGTAGTTGTCGTAAATGCCTCCGCTCACAGCACAGGCTCCGAATGCGACAACCCACTTGGGCTCGGTCATTTGATCATAAACCGTTTTAAGCACAGGCGCTTCTTTATGAGTAATAGTGCCAACCACTAACAACATATCTGCCTGTCGAGGAGTGAATCTTGTCCATCCCATGCCAAAACGGTCAAGGTCATAGTGCGCACAGGCCACAGACATGTATTCCATTCCGCAACAGGCTGTGATGAATGGGTACTGGAATAACGAGAATTTCCTCCCCCACCCCAGCATAGAGTTGAGAGTCGTTGTGATAAATCCACCTTTTCCATCTTTTTTATTTTTCATGATAATGCGGTTTTTTTTAACAACGTGAAAACTAGCGTTCCCACTCAAAAGCTCCCTTTTTCCAGGCATAAATGAAGCCGATCAAAAGAATAAAGATGTATGCAAACATAACGATCAAAGCTGTCAATCCCATTTCCTTAAATATCAAAGCCCAGGGGAAGAAAAAGACAACTTCGATATCGAACAGCAGGAACAAAAAAGCGACCATATAAAATTTCACGGGGAATGGATTGATGCCATCTTGCAGATAAGGACTTCCGCACTCGAACTGGGTTTCTTTTGTGGGATTGCTTCTTTTCGGTCCCAGGATTTTATTCATTAAAACGAGAACAGCTCCCAGGAGGCCGAATACGACAAATACTAAAAAAAGCTCTATCATCTGTTTTAATAAAGGGATAGATTTTATAAAAAACAATCAAAAGATGCAAACTTTTTTGACAAATTTTTTTTATTATTTCATAATTAAGTTTTCGAACATCTCACCCCAAGGAAAAAATAGCGGATTCCATTGGATTTATGTGGACAGCAGGATCGTATGAGGCAAACAAAAAACAAACAAATATCTATAAAAATCTTTTCTTGCTTTTTAGTTATTGTTTTTGTCACGGCTTTGATATGCTGTAATCCCTCTGCGAAAAAAGGATCCCATCTTATCCGGCTTATGGACGGCCTTGCCGAAAAAAACATAATCCAGTCGCCGCTAAAAAATATCATAACAAAATTCAATTTCGTCGAAGAAAACCTCACAGGTAAATGGACATATCTCCCGGAGCTATCAAGCCAAAACCAGGAAATTTGGGGAACATCCAGCGGCTATCCTATACTCGGGAATCATGACTCAGAATTTCCCGAAGGAATGAACCTCCAAAATGACGGACAATACGTGGAATATTTAAGCACCGGGAAAAATCAAAAAATAGGATGGAGATGGATTGGAACCGGAGAAACATTGGATTTAAGAGGATTCGATGGCTATGACAAATCAAAGCGAGGTATTATCCTGGATAAAGATAATTCCTTTCGTTTCGAAAAGCTGTTTCCGAAGGGAGACCTCATCCTGGATCTTTATCTTGTCAATTCCGACTGGAAAAAAACGCAGCCCAGATTGACTGTCTCAATTAATGGTTCCGATTCTGAAGAGCTGGTCATCGCTCGAAAAAAATGGTTTCGGGTCAGGAAAAAGCTCACATTGGGAAAATACACGATCACAATAAAATTGAGAGACACAAACACACCAGATGCCTTAAAAACACATCTTGTTCTCGGCCAAGTCAAAATGACAGGCACCTCTGACACCCTGCTTTTAACCCACCCCAGACAACAGAACCGTTTGGAGCCCGGAGGGGAGTTCATTTTCCGGTACTACACCTACGCCGCCCTGCCGGGACAAAAAATAAGAGCCGTCCGGCCAGAACTGCTTTACCTGTATAATATAAGAAATAAATACCTTCTGCACGATTCCGGCACAGAACCTAATCCATTTTCCATAAAAAAGAAAATCCCGTTTAATGAATATTCTCTAAATTGCCTGGCTGCCCCGCCAAAAAGTGAATTTGGTGTGGATGTAAAAATTCCTCCAAATGCTGTCCTTGAATTCGGGTACGGAATTCTGAAGGAATTCAAAAACAGAGAATCTAAGCAATCCATTCAATTCCGTCTGGTTCTCAAGCAGTCCGACAATGAAGAAACACTGTTCGATAAAACGATCAGCTGGGCAACAACAAAAAACATCTTGCGGGAAAAAATCGATCTCAGCCCGTATGCAGGAAAAAGAATGCGGGTATTCTTCCAAACAAATGATTCCTCCCCCAAAACCAAAAAAGAGAATTCTTCTACAATCGTACCTGTATGGGTAAATCCGATCATTTACCAAATTCCCAAACAGAGACAAGCAAACATCATTCTGATCTCGCTGGATACGGTTAGGCCTGACCATCTCAGCAGCTATGGATACGGGAAAAATACAAGCCCATTCATTGACCGGCTCGCTGCTGAAAGCGTTCTTTTTAAAAACACATACAGCACAACATCATGGACACTGCCTGGACATATCTCCCTGTTGACATCACTAAATTGCCTTCACCATCAAGTGTATTTCCCCCTCCAAAAAATGAGTCCGGACACGCCGATTCTCGCTGATATCCTCCGGACCAAACAATATTACTGCGCAGCCTTTACGGGGGGAGGATATCTCAGTGAAACATATGGGTTTTCAAAAGGCTTTGATACCTACCAGGAAATTAAACTTCATGGCGACCAGGCTATCCGTCTTGATGAAGCCGAACGATTGGCTGAGCTGGCATCCCGATGGCTCGAGGACAATAAAGATAAAAAATTTTTCTTGTTTCTCCATACATACCAGCCTCATGATCCCTATGCAAACATGTCGCCTGCTGGGAAGGAATTTTTAGATAAGGATGCCGAATGGGATCGTGTCAAAATGGAAACTCTTTTCGCCGGGAAGGGGCGCTTCCACACACAATTATCCGAGAAGGCCCGACAAAACATCATCGGTCTTTACGATGGTGAGATCAAATATACTGACAGGTACTTTGTCCGGCCTATTTTAGATAAATTGAAAAAACTCGGATTGTATGAGAAATCATTGATCATCCTTACCAGCGACCATGGGGAGGAATTTTATGACCACGAAGCATGGCTTCATGATCACAGCCTTTACAATGAGGGAATAAAAATCCCGTTGATTATGAAATTTCCTGATGCCGAACATAAAGGAATCCGGATCGAGGAAACCGCTCGCATCACAGATATTCTCCCGACAATCCTCGATCAAATGAGTATAAAAACCGGTCCTCTCCAGCTAGATGGGGCATCTCTTCTTCCATTGCTAAAAGGAAAGGAGAAAGTGCAGCGGACCTTTATCACGGACCTGGCCTTGAGGGATTTCGAAATGGCCCCGACGGTGATTTCGATGAACAAAAACAACTTTAAATTTATCCTGAATAAAAAGGTATCTTCTCCACATGTCAAACGTCTGGTTCGAAACTTTGACGGTTCGCAAATCGAACTTTATGATCTGGAAAAAGATCCCAAGGAAACAAAAAATTTAGCAGCCAATATCACCTACCGGGAGATGTGTTTCGAATTCCTTGATAAAATCAATCGATTGTATGAGCAAGCCAATTTGATGAAAAAGGAAAGGGATGAAATCATACTTGACCAGAGTTTGCGCGAAAGGCTCAAAGCTCTAGGTTATATCAAATGAAACGCCAATTCTGGCTGAAAGCAAGTCTTTTCCTGGTCTTAGGCCTTTTTCTCATTGTTTGCTCTGACAAAAAGCCAAAAAAAATAAAAAACGTAATCTTGATCACACTGGATACCCTCAGAGCTGATTATGTGAGCGCCTACCGTCCAGAGAAGTCAAAAACTCCGAACATTGACTTTTTTGCCAAAAAAGGCATCCTGTGGGAAAATTGTTACAGTTTGATTCCGATCACAGCTCCAGCACACGCCTCCTTATTTTATTCCCTGCCTCCCCACCGTCTCAATTTTTATAATAATGGACAGATTTTCCATCCTGAGAAAAATCAATCTTCCCTGGCAGAGTTATTCCAAAAAAAAGGCTTTAAAACGGCGGCATTTATTTCTCTCGGGGTTCTCCAATCCCATTTCGAACTCTATCATGGATTTGAACTTTACGATGACAACCTGCCTGGCAACCGCTGGTATCTTCATGCCCAGGAGATAAATGAAAAAGTATTGCCATGGATAGAAAAGAACAGGAGTTATAATTTTTTTGCCTGGATTCACTACTCTGACCCGCATGATCCCTATGCCCCCGCATTGCTCCCCCCAGACATGAGCATCAGTTTAAACGGACGGCCGGTCGATCAGGTCTGCCTCCAAAAATATGAAAGGCTGACTTTAAAGTTCAAACTCAGAAAAGGGACTAATGAAATTCTGCTCACCGTACTTAATCCTTATCCTGGTTCTGAGGATCAGTTTCGGGCCGCGTTCAACGAAATTGAATTCATCCATCCCGAGTCGCTGAAATTGTCCTTCAAGAATATCCATTTTATCCAAAGGGAAGATAAGCAGAGTGCCCTTGTTAAAAAAAATGGGGCCATACTGGTTGACTGTCCTGATCCGGATGAAGAACTCATCATAAAAGCGCGAGGGAACCTCAATCTGCACCCATCAGAAAAAATCCGTGCGTACCGACAAGAAGTAGAATATTTGGACAATCAGATAGGAATATTGACACAAAAACTTATCGAGCTAAATCTGCTCGATAAATCCCTGATCATCCTTATCGGAGATCACGGGGAAGGCCTGGGAGAGAACCAAACCAAATTCGGAAATCGTTATTTCGGGCATGTCCATTACCTTTACGATGTCTACATGAGGGTCCCGCTGATCATCTATGATCCGTCCCTGAAAAAAAGGGCAAAGAGAATTAACGGAATGGCCACCATTCTGGATGTGACCCCCACGATACTCGGCCGGATGGGATGGAAAAAAGGCTCTTTTTATCAAGGACGTGATCTGTTTAAAACGAAAAAAATTCCTGAAATGATTTTAGAAGAGACCTACGCTCCCGAAGCGATCCATGACAGGTTTGGAATGCTGAAATATCCCTGGCATATGGTTTACACCCCTGAGATACAAAAATACGAGCTGTATAATCTGGATTCGGATCCAGACGAAAAAGATGACATTTTTGAAACATACAAAAATTCTGATGAAACGAGTCAACTCCAAAAAAAACTCAGGTTGAAGACCTCCAGCATTCTGAAACTCAAAAAAGAAGTAAAAATAGACAGAAAAAATCTGGAGATGCTGAAATCCCTCGGCTACATCAAATGATTCATACGGAGAGAATGTCTAATGGCAAATATAGTCAAGTATTTAACATGTGGATGGCTTCTCCTTTGGCTTTTAGAGCAGCTTCCATCACTGCTTCAGAAAGAGTTGGATGAATGTGGTAAGCAGATGTCACATCTTGGAGTTTCATCCCCTTCTCCACACAAAGTGTCAGCTCTGCCAACAATTCGCTGGCGTGTGGGCCAAGGATGTGTGCCCCAATGATCGTGTCTTTTTCATCGGCTATAATCTTCGCTATCCCTTCTGGTTTTCCCATTGTGAGGGCTCTGCCATTCGCTTGGAAAGTAAACGCTCCTACTTGAAGCCGGATCCCTGATTTACAGGCCTCCTGTTCTGTCAGGCCTACAGTCGAAAACTCCGGCTCAGTGAATACGGCCATCGGCAAGGCATGATATAGGGCCGATTTTTTCATTCCGCAGGCATTTTCAGCCGCTAACACACCCTCATGAGATGCTTTATGTGCAAGAAGTTTCCCACCGATCAAATCACCGATGGCAAAAACCCCCGGCATTTTCGTTTCGAGATATTTATTCACTTTAATAAATCCTTTCTCATCGATTACAGAACCTCCAAATTCCAGAAATCCCTCAGAATTGGGGATACGCCCCACGGCTGACAGTACCTTTTGGGCACTAAATGTTCGTGCTTTTTTCTCCTTTAAACAAAAAGACTCGAGGGCAATTTTGTCTTTATCCCTAGAAATCCCTCGAATTTCCATATGTGTGTATATGTGAAGCCCTTGTAATTTAAGTATTTTTTCCAGACGTTTTGTCATTTCTTGGTCGCTTCCGGGTAGAATATCGGACATGATCTCCACAATGGCAACCCGACAGCCAAGTCTTTGATAAATGACTCCCATTTCCAGACCGATTGCGCCAGCACCAACGATGATCATCTCCTCGGGAATTTCGGCCATTTCCAGGCCCTCTTTGCTGGTTATGATTTTATTTCCGTCAGGTTGGAGAAATGGAAGAGTCGCTGGTTTTGATCCTGTCGCCAGAATTATTTTTTTGGCTTCATAAATACTAGAAGTCTCCTCTCCTTGGGCTTCAATTTGCCGATCATTCACCAATTTTGCTTTGTCTTTAACGAGATGAATCCCATTTTTTTTCAGCAGAAATTCTATCCCGCTAACGAATCTTCCCACAATTTTTTTCCGCTGCTCTTGGATTCTCCCCCAATTACAGGTCAACAGATTCCGAGGTCCATCAAGGAACGAATTGTCCATGGTCTCTTTGAAAATTCTCGTCTGATGAAGAAGAAACTTCGCGGGGATGCATCCCCAATTCACACATGTCCCGCCCACTCGATCCTTTTCGAACAACACAACTTTCTGTTTCAACTGTGCCCCCCGCAGGGCAGCCACATACCCCCCTGGCCCTCCTCCGATAACAGCCATATCAAACTTTTTATTCATCTGTCCCAACCTTCATAAAATTTTTCCGTATTATACATCTTCTGACTTTTTGTTTAAACTTCGTTTCTTCCCACCCACCAAAAATTGAGACTCTTTTCCACCAAGTTTGGCAAAAATTAACCTGAATTATTCATAAACATGATTTTTTTTACCGGGATTTAATAATATATACATTGAAATCAGGGACATGTACCGAAAATTTAAGGGACACGTTACCGGAAATTCG
>CAZOJY010000028.1:0-31619 GCA_964580235.1 uncultured Eubacteriales bacterium
AATATCCTCCCTTCTCCTCGGCTGCCATCAGGAGATCCTGCTGGACATGATGGGGTGGAGGCGGCCGTAAAGGGGAAGATTCAGGATGAGATTTTCCCTACTTCTAGATCGTCAGAATTACAGGTGGAGTGTTTATATTATACAAACTAATTTTATACTTGCAATGTAATATAAAAAAAATATAAAATAATTATGAAAAAAGTACGTTTCGAATGGGACAGAAAAAAGGATTTAGCAAATTTTCGGAATCATGGAATTCCATTCAAAGAAGCAGAAACTGTTTTTTATGATGAAAATGCCATTGAATTCTATGACGAAGATCATTCTTTGAAGGAAATCCGCTTCTTGATGGTAGGATTGAGCTCAAGATTGAGGATATTACTTGTGAGCTATACGGTAATGGAAAGAAAAGATGATGATGTTATTAGAATAATTTCTTCGCGAAAAGCAACAAAAAATGAACAAAAGATCTATTTTGAGAGATTGATATGAAGAAAGAGTACGATCTAGAAAAGATGAAAAGCAGAAAGAATCCTTATACAAAGCTTCTGAAAAAGCAGATAACGATCCGCTTGGATGATGGCACCATAGGATATTTCAAAGAGCTTGCTCGAGAAACGGGATTCTCCTATCAGATGCTTATTAATCTATATCTGAAGGACTGTGCTGTGAATCATAAGAAGCCAAAAATTGAGTGGATTGAATCCCGTTGACTTCTACCGTGCGGAGAAGGCTTCGGTTAAAAAGAAAGCTGCCTGGATATACGATGTCGGACAGAGCTCGAAACATTCCTTACAGTTAACACACTCCGCCGCGGCGATTTCCGGAATGAATCTTATCTCCCGTTTTGCTCCGCAGTCCACAAATCCAACAGCATTTTTCTTCTTGACCTCGGCACAGTATCTCACACATAGACCAAAAAGAATGCAAAACGAGGACTCTTTTTCGAAACGGTCTTTGTCTGCTCCATACTCTTGAGCCAAATCCTGCAATTGGGGTGAATTCGGAGCATTCGGCATAAACCATGAGGTTTTAATTTCTCGTGAAAACAGAGCGTAGGAATAAATATATCGGCGCTTTGGGCTGCTTCCAGAACGGTCATCCCTTCCGCCGCTTTCACTTCTTTTCCGTCTATCTGTATGATGATTTCACTTTTCTTTTTTTGCTTCGCCATGATCATTTTCTCTTCTCTGCCGGGCTATTTGTTTTTGCGATGTTGGCCTCGTACTCATCTCTGAAGTAACGCAGCGTGCATCAGGAGCGGGTCGGCAGCCGTTTTCCCTAACGCACACAAGGAAGCCGCTCCCGTTACCTCGGATATCTCCTCCAAAAGCTCGATGTCCCCCTCTCTTCCCTTTCCGTCACGAACATTGGTCACAATCTTAAGCATCTTCCTGCTGCCTTCACGACATGGGACGCATTTTCCGCACGACTCATCAGAGAGGAACTCGAGAAAATATCTGGTTACATCGACCATATCAGTATCCTCATCCAATACCAGCATGCTGCCGGCTCCTATCGAAGCCCCCAGTTTGGCCAGCTCATCGAAGTCCAATGGTGTGTCGATAAGGCTCTCGGGAATAGAACCTCCCATTGGCCCTCCAAAGTGGACTGCTTTGAGTTTTTTTCCATCGGGAATTCCACCGCCGATTCCGTAGACAATCTCTCTGATAGTGGTCCCAAAAGGCACTTCTGCGACCCCAGAATTCACGATATTACCGGATAAGGATACAACTTTAGTTCCCTTGCTCCGTTCTGTCCCGGTACCAGTATACCATTCGGAGCCCTTATTGATTATCAGGGGCACGTTAGCCCACATTTCCACATTGTTCAGGTCACTGGGCTTTCCCCAAATACCGCTTACCAAGGTGCGGATATATTTGGGTCTTGGCTCCGGGGGATTTCCTTCAATCGGCCTCATCAGGGCGCTTGACTCTCCTGAAACGAATATCCCGATATCCAGATGCACCTCGACATAAAAGTCGAGGCCGGAGCCAAGGATATTTTCACCTAAAAGACCGTATTCCTCCGCCTTTGCGAGGGCCATGTCGACTTTGGTTTTTAAATCCTTTTTATCACGGAAGCCAGTCCATCATCGAGTGCTTCGGCCTTCAACCTATCTTCACCATTCGGTTTTGACCTAATCAGCACTCGATCTGCATTTCTGCCAATCATCTATTTTGCTCTATTTTTAAACCACTTGTCGATTTCTGATTTGTAGGCAAAAACCCTTGAACGTTTAGATTTTATATCGACTCGATACACAGGCAATCCCAATTCTTTCTCCCACTTAATGCATGTACTCACATCTCGGTTTATGAAGTTAGCAATCTCCTTCCAAGAATCTAATCTGTCTGTGGATTCCACAACGCTATCTTATTGGTTTCTATCAACCTTAAATAGAGAAGAAACGCGTCTAAAAATTTAGTCTGCAAAAATCCTGATAAATTGAATACCACATATTGAATAAAATTGAATTAATGAGAAAAAAATGGGAAAAAAGCGACGGCTAGCATGAATTCTTGACATTCTTGGATCACGATCGACAGATTATATGTGTGAGGCAAAATATATAAGGAACAAAATCATTTTGGTGATGATTATTTTAACAACAATAATTCCTAGCTTAACATACAGTTACAATTCTGAAAGCTCAGGATTAAAATCTGGATTTAGAGAAATAGAAAGCTCTTTACAAAACGGAGTTTGCGACTTAATTTTATTATTGAATATGGAGCTTCTTTTCAGAGGGAATGATGAAGATTCCTAGAAAAATGAGAATCCCTAATTTTTTCTTTGCCATATCAAGATTATTGCTAGGAGGAGTTTTTGTTTATGCTAGTATTGACAAGATTGCTTTTCCCAATGAATTTTCAGGCGTAGTTGAAAATTACGAAATACTCCCTTCCGTTTTAATAAAACCTGTGGCTGTTTTGATCAATCATCAATCTTGGCTACTTCGAATAGCACGTTGATTTTTCTGAGAGACTCTATATTGATTTGCCTCGGAATATCCACCTTGGCACTTAGCAATAAATCATGAGAGAGCAATAATGAAAGAACTTCAGAAACAGAAATTTATTTTTTTCATTGCGCTAATAATTATTATAAGTGCAGCTATTATCATAAAAAAGGAGAAGAGTTCTCAGCAATCACCATACCGTCTAGCTAAACTTCCCAATTTTAGGTCTGTTGACATAAAAGGAAGCGATGTCAAGAAAGCTGATTTTGAAGGGAAGAATTTATATATTCAATTCATCAATTCTCTCTTTCCACCTAATCTTTCTTTGTTTGAAACTGTTTATAATAATTGGGCTTCGGAAGATATATGCTTTATGGGCATCTTAAGCGATTCAAGCATCGTAGGTTATTTAGAAAAATTTTAAACCAATCGTGTTCTATTTATCGAGAATGATTATAATAATCTGTGCTTAAGGTTCAATATCCATAACGAAAATGGATTTAACTTTCTTGTCGACAAAAACGGGATGATCGTAAATGCCAGTCAAAATGATTTGGGATATGAGAGAGGACCCAAAATATTTCTTCAAAAACTAATAAAAGGAGATGCTTTTTCAATATCTGAATTATTAAACGACCGTGTTAATATTGCTGATACTCCATGGTTTTCTCAGGTGGGTGATTTCATCAAAAATCACAACAACAAGGAATATTTTATAATTCCCCCCTTTACAAAAATATGTGACTCATGTTCTGGGGCAACATCATTCAGGCTTTAAATATAATTGACAGAAACGAAGATGGATCTTTCATCATTTTATCAATTCTTAACAGGAATTTTGACAGAACAGATATTCCCAACTTAATAGCGCAATTAAAAATTTCCTACCCAGTAATAATTGCGAATGATAGATTAAACGCGAAATGGGATACGTTGATAGAAAGATACAGAGAAGACTTTCTTACAGATGTGGTCTTTATGGTCGATAAATCAGGTGGAATTCTTAAAATCGCCCATAGAACATGTCAATGTTTTCCCTCTTTTTTTAAATTTGTAAATTCTTTAATAAAGGAGAGTAAATAGTACAATGAATTTAGTAAAAACCCTTTGCTTGATAATGTGTCTTTTATTTATAAGGCCTGCTAATTCTTATCCTCATATCCAGCAAATAGTACGAGATGCAAGAATGAGCAAAAAAGAATTAATAAAAATTTGGAGAGAATGGATGAAAAAATTTCCCATCCCGCAGGATGCTATCGAACTTGAGGTGAAGAAGTCGTTTCCTTCCGAAGATCTTGCTGAAAAAGGAATCTACCTCTGGCGACCTCTTGGGATGACATCCTTATCAAATGGGTATATTGTCGTTAATGATCAAAAAGCATCCCAGATTATTGTTTTTGATAGCAAAGGAATTTTTATACGAAAAATTGGGAGAAAAGGGCAAGGACCCGCTGAATTTGGAAATCCCTATACCCTGTCAGCCACTTCAAATTATATTGTTGTCGGTGATAATGGAAACATGAGAATAGATTTTTTTGATTATCAAGGCAATTTTGTTAAAAGTTTCAAGACATTCAAGGCATATTTAGATATCGCAGCTAGCGAGGGAGGGATGATCTTTGCCGCCCCTATGAGAGTCAATCCAAAGTCCCCCTTAGTGGATGTTTTGGATGAAAACGGAGAAATGTTAAGATCCTTTGGAAAAGCAAGATATGGAGACAATGAATCCTCTTGGCAAATCCCAAATTTTATCAAAATAAGGATAAGTGATAAAGATGAGTTGTTCATTGCTTACAAATCTTTTCCCCTTGTCTGCAAGTATTCGAAAGAAGGTAAATTGCTTGCAAAATATGAGATCGAAAATGAAGTGATGAGGGAAAAGGAAAAAAGAAATTTAAATCTCCTTAATAAAGGAATAAGCCAAGGATTAATGAACGTCATATACTCGGTCTATGTAGCCAAAGACGGTTTTTATGTTCTCAGCGTTTTTCCTCGAGTAGAAATATTGGAATATGATGAAAATGGCAAACTCCGAAGCCATTTTTTTTATGAGCATACATATAAAAATGCTAATGTTTACTTCAACGATTTTTTAGTAGACGAAAATAATGTAAAGAGGACTTTTTACTTGTTAAAAAAGATGCCAGAGAACAAAATAGTTATTCTTCGGCCGAAGGGGATTTCAACCAATAAAAGGAGGTGATAAGCCATGTCTGCCAAGGCAAAAAAAAATGCTTGTCTTATTTTCTGCCGTACTTCTGTTTGCGGCTGTAGGAATTATTACAGCAACAGATTGGTCTTGCTATGATGCCTGCACTGGTTGTACATTGTATTGTGATGAACCTCATGAAATCACGGAATGTTGCGGAGAGTGTGAACATAGTTCGGGATCGCCTGTTTATTGTTGTTACCCATCACAAGGCTGTCGTCTAGACATATGACGGGATGAAAAAGGAGATGGCTTGTGCATGCCAAGCCATCTTTTTTCTTCAGCTAGTGTCTCCACTTTATCCGTCAATTGTTCTCTCCTAAATCTGCTCTGAGCGCTTGCAGCAAATCCCTCACAATTTTCCCCATTTTCCACCCACAGACATCCTGGAATAAAGGTATCACATCCAAACCAACAAGTTCGACTACTCCAAATGCAGCCCAATTCACCCGATGGCTCCAAATCTCCAGGTTCAAGATAGACTCCGCCCTCGAATAGAGAAAAAACAGCCGCAGAGGCTCTCAGAAATATTTCCCGCTCTCCTCGGCTGCCATCAGGACCTTCTGCTGGACATGATGGGGTGGAGGCGGCCGTAAAGGGGAAGATTCAGGATGAGATTTTCCCTACTTCTAGATCGTCAGAATTACAGGTGGAGTGTTTATATTATACAAACTAATTTTATACTTGCAATGTAATATAAAAAAAATATAAAATAATTATGAAAAAAGTACGTTTCGAATGGGACAGAAAAAAGGATTTAGCAAATTTTCGGAATCATGGAATTCCATTCAAAGAAGCAGAAACTGTTTTTTATGATGAAAATGCCATTGAATTCTATGACGAAGATCATTCTTTGAAGGAAATCCGCTTCTTGATGGTAGGATTGAGCTCAAGATTGAGGATATTACTTGTGAGCTATACGGTAATGGAAAGAAAAGATGATGATGTTATTAGAATAATTTCTTCGCGAAAAGCAACAAAAAATGAACAAAAGATCTATTTTGAGAGATTGATATGAAGAAAGAGTACGATCTAGAAAAGATGAAAAGCAGAAAGAATCCTTATACAAAGCTTCTGAAAAAGCAGATAACGATCCGCTTGGATGATGGCACCATAGGATATTTCAAAGAGCTTGCTCGAGAAACGGGATTCTCCTATCAGATGCTTATTAATCTATATCTGAAGGACTGTGCTGTGAATCATAAGAAGCCAAAAATTGAGTGGATTGAATCCCGTTGACTTCTACCGTGCGGAGAAGGCTTCGGTTAAAAAGAAAGCTGCCTGGATATACGATGTCGGACAGAGCTCGAAACATTCCTTACAGTTAACACACTCCGCCGCGGCGATTTCCGGAATGAATCTTATCTCCCGTTTTGCTCCGCAGTCCACAAATCCAACAGCATTTTTCTTCTTGACCTCGGCACAGTATCTCACACATAGACCAAAAAGAATGCAAAACGAGGACTCTTTTTCGAAACGGTCTTTGTCTGCTCCATACTCTTGAGCCAAATCCTGCAATTGGGGTGAATTCGGAGCATTCGGCATAAACCATGAGGTTTTAATTTCTCGTGAAAACAGAGCGTAGGAATAAATATATCGGCGCTTTGGGCTGCTTCCAGAACGGTCATCCCTTCCGCCGCTTTCACTTCTTTTCCGTCT
This sequence comes from uncultured Eubacteriales bacterium, assembly GCA_964580235.1. Taxonomy (GTDB): domain Bacteria; phylum Acidobacteriota; class Aminicenantia; order Aminicenantales; family Aminicenantaceae. The sequence continues at coordinate 6,831 of CAZOJY010000028.1, forward strand.
ATCTGTATGATGATTTCACTTTTCTTTTTTTGCTTCGCCATGATCATTTTCTCTTCTCTGCCGGGCTATTTGTTTTTGCGATGTTGGCCTCGTACTCATCTCTGAAGTAACGCAGCGTGCATCAGGAGCGGGTCGGCAGCCGTTTTCCCTAACGCACACAAGGAAGCCGCTCCCGTTACCTCGGATATCTCCTCCAAAAGCTCGATGTCCCCCTCTCTTCCCTTTCCGTCACGAACATTGGTCACAATCTTAAGCATCTTCCTGCTGCCTTCACGACATGGGACGCATTTTCCGCACGACTCATCAGAGAGGAACTCGAGAAAATATCTGGTTACATCGACCATATCAGTATCCTCATCCAATACCAGCATGCTGCCGGCTCCTATCGAAGCCCCCAGTTTGGCCAGCTCATCGAAGTCCAATGGTGTGTCGATAAGGCTCTCGGGAATAGAACCTCCCATTGGCCCTCCAAAGTGGACTGCTTTGAGTTTTTTTCCATCGGGAATTCCACCGCCGATTCCGTAGACAATCTCTCTGATAGTGGTCCCAAAAGGCACTTCTGCGACCCCAGAATTCACGATATTACCGGATAAGGATACAACTTTAGTTCCCTTGCTCCGTTCTGTCCCGGTACCAGTATACCATTCGGAGCCCTTATTGATTATCAGGGGCACGTTAGCCCACATTTCCACATTGTTCAGGTCACTGGGCTTTCCCCAAATACCGCTTACCAAGGTGCGGATATATTTGGGTCTTGGCTCCGGGGGATTTCCTTCAATCGGCCTCATCAGGGCGCTTGACTCTCCTGAAACGAATATCCCGATATCCAGATGCACCTCGACATAAAAGTCGAGGCCGGAGCCAAGGATATTTTCACCTAAAAGACCGTATTCCTCCGCCTTTGCGAGGGCCATGTCGACTTTGGTTTTTAAATCCTTTTTATCACGGAAGCCAGTCCATCATCGAGTGCTTCGGCCTTCAACCTATCTTCACCATTCGGTTTTGACCTAATCAGCACTCGATCTGCATTTCTGCCAATCATCTATTTTGCTCTATTTTTAAACCACTTGTCGATTTCTGATTTGTAGGCAAAAACCCTTGAACGTTTAGATTTTATATCGACTCGATACACAGGCAATCCCAATTCTTTCTCCCACTTAATGCATGTACTCACATCTCGGTTTATGAAGTTAGCAATCTCCTTCCAAGAATCTAATCTGTCTGTGGATTCCACAACGCTATCTTATTGGTTTCTATCAACCTTAAATAGAGAAGAAACGCGTCTAAAAATTTAGTCTGCAAAAATCCTGATAAATTGAATACCACATATTGAATAAAATTGAATTAATGAGAAAAAAATGGGAAAAAAGCGACGGCTAGCATGAATTCTTGACATTCTTGGATCACGATCGACAGATTATATGTGTGAGGCAAAATATATAAGGAACAAAATCATTTTGGTGATGATTATTTTAACAACAATAATTCCTAGCTTAACATACAGTTACAATTCTGAAAGCTCAGGATTAAAATCTGGATTTAGAGAAATAGAAAGCTCTTTACAAAACGGAGTTTGCGACTTAATTTTATTATTGAATATGGAGCTTCTTTTCAGAGGGAATGATGAAGATTCCTAGAAAAATGAGAATCCCTAATTTTTTCTTTGCCATATCAAGATTATTGCTAGGAGGAGTTTTTGTTTATGCTAGTATTGACAAGATTGCTTTTCCCAATGAATTTTCAGGCGTAGTTGAAAATTACGAAATACTCCCTTCCGTTTTAATAAAACCTGTGGCTGTTTTGATCAATCATCAATCTTGGCTACTTCGAATAGCACGTTGATTTTTCTGAGAGACTCTATATTGATTTGCCTCGGAATATCCACCTTGGCACTTAGCAATAAATCATGAGAGAGCAATAATGAAAGAACTTCAGAAACAGAAATTTATTTTTTTCATTGCGCTAATAATTATTATAAGTGCAGCTATTATCATAAAAAAGGAGAAGAGTTCTCAGCAATCACCATACCGTCTAGCTAAACTTCCCAATTTTAGGTCTGTTGACATAAAAGGAAGCGATGTCAAGAAAGCTGATTTTGAAGGGAAGAATTTATATATTCAATTCATCAATTCTCTCTTTCCACCTAATCTTTCTTTGTTTGAAACTGTTTATAATAATTGGGCTTCGGAAGATATATGCTTTATGGGCATCTTAAGCGATTCAAGCATCGTAGGTTATTTAGAAAAATTTTAAACCAATCGTGTTCTATTTATCGAGAATGATTATAATAATCTGTGCTTAAGGTTCAATATCCATAACGAAAATGGATTTAACTTTCTTGTCGACAAAAACGGGATGATCGTAAATGCCAGTCAAAATGATTTGGGATATGAGAGAGGACCCAAAATATTTCTTCAAAAACTAATAAAAGGAGATGCTTTTTCAATATCTGAATTATTAAACGACCGTGTTAATATTGCTGATACTCCATGGTTTTCTCAGGTGGGTGATTTCATCAAAAATCACAACAACAAGGAATATTTTATAATTCCCCCCTTTACAAAAATATGTGACTCATGTTCTGGGGCAACATCATTCAGGCTTTAAATATAATTGACAGAAACGAAGATGGATCTTTCATCATTTTATCAATTCTTAACAGGAATTTTGACAGAACAGATATTCCCAACTTAATAGCGCAATTAAAAATTTCCTACCCAGTAATAATTGCGAATGATAGATTAAACGCGAAATGGGATACGTTGATAGAAAGATACAGAGAAGACTTTCTTACAGATGTGGTCTTTATGGTCGATAAATCAGGTGGAATTCTTAAAATCGCCCATAGAACATGTCAATGTTTTCCCTCTTTTTTTAAATTTGTAAATTCTTTAATAAAGGAGAGTAAATAGTACAATGAATTTAGTAAAAACCCTTTGCTTGATAATGTGTCTTTTATTTATAAGGCCTGCTAATTCTTATCCTCATATCCAGCAAATAGTACGAGATGCAAGAATGAGCAAAAAAGAATTAATAAAAATTTGGAGAGAATGGATGAAAAAATTTCCCATCCCGCAGGATGCTATCGAACTTGAGGTGAAGAAGTCGTTTCCTTCCGAAGATCTTGCTGAAAAAGGAATCTACCTCTGGCGACCTCTTGGGATGACATCCTTATCAAATGGGTATATTGTCGTTAATGATCAAAAAGCATCCCAGATTATTGTTTTTGATAGCAAAGGAATTTTTATACGAAAAATTGGGAGAAAAGGGCAAGGACCCGCTGAATTTGGAAATCCCTATACCCTGTCAGCCACTTCAAATTATATTGTTGTCGGTGATAATGGAAACATGAGAATAGATTTTTTTGATTATCAAGGCAATTTTGTTAAAAGTTTCAAGACATTCAAGGCATATTTAGATATCGCAGCTAGCGAGGGAGGGATGATCTTTGCCGCCCCTATGAGAGTCAATCCAAAGTCCCCCTTAGTGGATGTTTTGGATGAAAACGGAGAAATGTTAAGATCCTTTGGAAAAGCAAGATATGGAGACAATGAATCCTCTTGGCAAATCCCAAATTTTATCAAAATAAGGATAAGTGATAAAGATGAGTTGTTCATTGCTTACAAATCTTTTCCCCTTGTCTGCAAGTATTCGAAAGAAGGTAAATTGCTTGCAAAATATGAGATCGAAAATGAAGTGATGAGGGAAAAGGAAAAAAGAAATTTAAATCTCCTTAATAAAGGAATAAGCCAAGGATTAATGAACGTCATATACTCGGTCTATGTAGCCAAAGACGGTTTTTATGTTCTCAGCGTTTTTCCTCGAGTAGAAATATTGGAATATGATGAAAATGGCAAACTCCGAAGCCATTTTTTTTATGAGCATACATATAAAAATGCTAATGTTTACTTCAACGATTTTTTAGTAGACGAAAATAATGTAAAGAGGACTTTTTACTTGTTAAAAAAGATGCCAGAGAACAAAATAGTTATTCTTCGGCCGAAGGGGATTTCAACCAATAAAAGGAGGTGATAAGCCATGTCTGCCAAGGCAAAAAAAAATGCTTGTCTTATTTTCTGCCGTACTTCTGTTTGCGGCTGTAGGAATTATTACAGCAACAGATTGGTCTTGCTATGATGCCTGCACTGGTTGTACATTGTATTGTGATGAACCTCATGAAATCACGGAATGTTGCGGAGAGTGTGAACATAGTTCGGGATCGCCTGTTTATTGTTGTTACCCATCACAAGGCTGTCGTCTAGACATATGACGGGATGAAAAAGGAGATGGCTTGTGCATGCCAAGCCATCTTTTTTCTTCAGCTAGTGTCTCCACTTTATCCGTCAATTGTTCTCTCCTAAATCTGCTCTGAGCGCTTGCAGCAAATCCCTCACAATTTTCCCCATTTTCCACCCACAGACATCCTGGAATAAAGGTATCACATCCAAACCAACAAGTTCGACTACTCCAAATGCAGCCCAATTCACCCGATGGCTCCAAATCTCCAGGTTCAAGATAGACTCCGCCCTCGAATAGAGAAAAAACAGCCGCAGAGGCTCTCAGAAATATTCCTCCCTCTCCTCGGCTGCCATCAGGAGCTTCTGTTGGACATGACAGGACGGAGGCGGTCGTCCGCCGGCTCATCTCGGCCCAGCCTTTGGAAGGCACATAAGCCGTAGTAACGCACCATGACCTGTCCCTTGTCAGGAATATGGGAGGTGACTCTAGCGATGAAATCCAGATAAGAATTAATTATGCGGCTTTTTATCATTTGTTGGATTAAAAGAAATAAGATCAAATAAAACACAATTCTGTTATTTTGGGGATGGACCGTGATAATTGTTTTTTTATTGTATATTGAATTTTTTTGTTGTATGTTAATTTCATGCAAATTCATAACAGGCTGAGGGAAAATGCTTATTGTCAGCAAACTAGCTAAGCATGAGAATGACCCTATCAGAAAATTATTGTATGGAGGTGAAGAAAGATGCCTCGTCGAATGAAAGATCTTCTTACTCAGCGTGCGCTTGAGAACTTTGTCGGTAGGACTGAAGAAATGGCATCCCTTCTTCAGTGCATGGAAGGCGAGTGTCCGCTTGTGGTGCATATCCATGGCATCGGGGGAGTGGGGAAATCCGCTCTTGTGAAAGCGTTCTCATCTCAGGCACAGGAACAGGGAGCCACTGTGGTCATATTGGATAGCCCTCTGATTGAGCCCACAGAGCGTGGATTCCTCCATGAATTGGGAAACTCAATCGGGATAGATAATCCAACCATGGATGAGGTCGTTAATGGGCTGGAAAGTCTTGGTTCCCGAGTATTTCTCGTGCTCGAAACCTATGAAGTGTTCCGCCTCATGGATACTTGGTTACGCCAGGTCTTTGTGCCGGCTTTGCCAGAAAATGTCCGTGTTATTCTTGTTGGTCGTGAACCGCCAACTCCTGGCTGGTTAACTGCACCCGAGTGGCAGGGGCTGTTCGGCAGCACAGCTCTGGGGCCCCTCAACAACCAAGATGCACAGGAACTTCTGTTGCGCGCTGGTATCGGTGAAAAGAATTCCCAGCGCATCAATCGGTTTGCCAAGGGTCATCCCTTAACGCTAAAGCTTGCGGCTTCTGCAGCACTGGAACGTCCGAGCTTAGATCTTCAAGATATGGCAGAGCACAAGGTTATTCAGGAGCTTTCCCGACTCTTCCTTGTTGATGTTGCTGATTCGGTGACCCGGGAAGCCCTTGAGGCGGCTTCTGTTGCTAGGCGGATTACCCAATCGCTCCTCGGAGCGATGCTCCCTGATACTTCCACTCAAGAGACATACGATAAGTTGAACGCTCTCGCCTTCGTGGACTCTATGCGCGATGGGCTCAGAGTGCATGATGTGGTTCATGAAGCGATCGCCGCTTCATTGCGTGCTGGCGATCCGAATCGGTATCGTGAATACCGTCGGTCTGCATGGCAGCAGCTGCGCAACGAAGTGCGAAAGGCGGGGACTTCGGAACTCTGGCGTTATACGGCCGACATGCTCTATCTCATCGAGAATCCTGTTGTGCGTGAAGCATTTTTTCCCAGTGGTTCCCAGCAGTTCGCAGTTGAGCCTGCACGCAGTGAGGATAATACTGCGATCCATGAGATCACGGAGAAACACGAAAACCCGGATGCTGCCAGGCTTCTCCGACTCTGGTGGGATCGCCAGCCGCAAACCTTTCATGTGGTTCGTGGGGAGGACGGATCGATCGTTGGTTATTATTGCTGCTTTGATCCAAACACTGTTGACCCGGCCGATCTTCAAGAAGACCCTATCTTGAAACTCTGGTGGTCTCATGTGAGAGAGAATCCGGTCCCTGAGAATCAAAAGGTTCTCTTTCTGCGTCGATGGCTCAGCCACGAACATGGAGAGGCGCCCTCACCGGTGCAGGCCGCGTGCTGGCTTGATATCAAGCGGACATATATGGAGCTTCGTCCAAAACTCCGACGTGTTTATCTGACGGTTGTTGACCTGCCGACTTATGCTCCGGTTGCGGTAAAGCTGGGTTTTAGTCCTATCTCCGAGGCTGCGTTAGACTTGGATGGCATGACATATCATACGGCGATGCTAGATTTTGGCCCATCATCTGTGGACGGCTGGCTTGCGGGCCTCGTGGCTGATGAATTGGGTATTGAAGAAAAAATGCCTCAGGCAGATCTTCATTACAAGATCTTGGAAAAAATTGGTGCTGGAGGTATGGGAGTGGTTTATCGGGCAGAAGATGTTGTTCTCGAAAGGCAAGTCGCGCTGAAGTTCCTTCCCTTGGAATCTCTGGGCAGCGATGAAGGACGAGCCCGTTTCTTGCGAGAGGCCCGTACAGCAGCAGCGCTCAACCATCCTAACATCTGTACTGTCTATGAAGTGAGCCAGGTCGAAGCGGGATCTGTCGTGATCCCCGATAAGGAAGAACAATCGATTTCAGAGGGATCTCCCTTCATCGCAATGGAACTGGTTGAAGGCCGCTCTCTGCGAGATTTCCTGGATCGCTCTCCCATTCTGCCGCTGGAGCAACTCCTGGATATATCAATTAAAATTGCTGAGGGCCTCGTAGAGGCCCACTCCCATGGATTTATCCATAGGGATTTAAAGCCCCAGAATGTGATGCTCACCGAACAAGGCCGGCTCAAAATCTTGGATTTTGGACTGGCCAAGGCCGTGCAAGCTGCGCAACCGGGAGAGGGAGAATTGGGTAAAACTGCGACTCTTCCCCAAGAGATTACCAAGCAGGGGATGATTGTTGGCACGCTGGCCTATATGTCACCCGAGCAGGTTGAAGGCCGAGATGTTGACACGCGCTCGGATATCTTCTCATTAGGCACGATGCTCTATGAGATGGCTACCGGGAAGAATCCCCACCGAGCCGATTCAGCTGCAACGACAATGCATAATGTTGTTGAGGTATCACCTGCGCCGATATCTGTTTTGAGATCGGAACTGCCAGAGCAGTTTGTGGAGATCACCCTGCGGTGCTTGGCTAAGAAGCCAGCTTATAGGTACAATGATGCCAATGACTTGTTGACAGACCTAAAAAGCCTAAAGAAATCCGCTTTCTCCCACTGATATGCTAGGATAAGCCATCACCCTGAAAAAATCCTAGTCAATGGCGTATAAAAACTATTGAACTAAACCGCTACGCGGTAGATACCTGAGCCCTTTATCCATCCTTTAAGCAAGAATATCTCCTTACATTCCATCCCTTTCTTTCAATTCTTTTTGCTTAATGCCTTCCCGAATAATAGAGTTCTCCTGCCACCGAATAAGCCGGTGGATAATCCATTTTAAAGAAAGGAGATTCTATCATGGGAAGACTCAGAGAAGAGATGAAAGGAGATCTTGAACTGAGAGGGCTTAGCCCGGAGACTCAAAAGATTTATCTCTACTACGTAACAAACTTTTCGCGTTACTTTAACAGATCGCCTTATCATCTGGGGAAAAGGGAGATTAAGGAGTATCTGCTTTATCTTCTCAGGGAAAAGAAGGCATCCGCTTCCACAGTCAATCTCTGTTACAGCGCCTTGAAGTTCCTCTATGCAAGGACTCTTAAGAGAGACGAGATTATGGAGAAGATCCCACGTCTGAGAAGCACAAAGAAGCTTCCTGTTATTTTGGAAAGACAGGAGGTTGAGTCTCTGTTTTCCGTAATGAAAAATTTAAAGCACCGGGCCATCCTGATGCTCATCTATTCTTCTGGTTTGCGCCTGAGGGAAGCATCGCATCTGAAGGTCTCTGACATCGACAGCAAGCGGATGGTGTTACGGATAAGACAGGGCAAAGGCCGTAAAGACCGGTACACTCTTCTCTCCACTTTAGCGCTGGAAGTTTTAAGGAAGTACTGGCGTCATTGTCGTCCCAAGGAATGGCTGTTTCCAGGTCGACTATCAGATAAGCCTCTCTCCGTGAGGTCTATCCAGAGGGTATTTAAAAAGGCCAGGACTTTGGCTGGGATAACAAAACCAGCCACGGTCCACACACTCAGACACAGTTTCGCCACCCATCTTCTTGAACAGGGCACAAACCTTCATCGTATTCAATTCCTTTTGGGACACAGGTCGTTGAAAACCACTGCGATTTATCTCCATGTCAGTCGGAAGGAACTTGTCCGCATCGTCAGTCCGTTAGATTTTAAACCCAATAACTCATAGCCTCTGCACAGGTTCCTAAAATGACTCGGGAAGAGAGTGTAGAGGTTTCGGATATCTTCCGTAAGCACGGGCAGGCTTACAGAGTGTCCAATGAAGCCACACCCTGGGCTTTAGCCCAGGGTGTGGCTTCATTATCATCATAGGCATCAAAATCCATGTTGGCCATCCCGGCAGTGTAAAATATTTTGTGTCTGGTCTCTGAAAAAGTCTATGTAATTCTGACTAAAAAAGGTGAAAACTCTCATTAAACTGTTATATTCTGAGCTATTCCTCCCTTATTTTTCATTTTCCCGAGCTTACCGGCAGCAGCAGGAAGAAGACCTCATGGGTGAAGATTTGATCTCATAGCCTGTAGCTGTGTGGGAAAACTTTAAGAGCGTCTCCTCAGCAGAGAGACAGAGCGAATTGAGGAGCTTTCGCTTGAGGCGGAAAAAAAGACGCAACATCTTGGGGATAGACTCTCCCCATTCCTCATGTCTTTTAGCGTGACACGAAGGACAGAAGCCTCGTGTCCGGGTGACGCTGCCGGTAGATCCCTGCCATGGCATGGAGGATGATTCAAGAAATGGGCCAGGAGAAAAAAACGCTCACGGATTTGATCACAGCTCTTGTGAGAGACTGGAAGTAGAGAGGGGGGCAAAGAGGATCATGCCCAATTCTGAGGACCAGGACATCTTCTCCTAAAATGGCATAGATAACTCTGTAATCACCAACGCGATATTTGCGAAGGCCTGTGAATTGTCCTTTGAGGACAGGATAAGTATCCGCCTTCTTGGAAAGCACTTCCTCGATTTTATCCAAGATGCGAGATGAATCTGCTTTTGATAGTTTTTTCAGATCGCGATAGACGGATTTCTTGTAGGTTATATTATAGGCCAAGGGATTTTCTCAGTTCTTTGCCTGAAAAAATCGGATCTGTTTTATCGTGGAGTCTATCGAGAGCTATTTGAAGATCCGCATAGGCGACGATGTAAGATTCCAGGGCCTTCTGAATAATGAAAGAACGGGACCGTTCCGTTTCTTTGCTAATGTGGTCCAGCTGCCGGGCAAGTTCTTTCGGGAGCCTGACTGAAATGGCTGTATTCATAAAGAACCTTCTGATATCACTGTAATATAATGTAAACAAACGAATACAGAATGTCGAGTGCCAAAATACAAGTACAACATAATTTCTGGTCTGGATTGATGCGGCATAAAGCGACAACAAACGACAATTTCGCTTTTTTGGTTGGCAAGTGTCATTTGAAGCCTAAATTTTGTTTGTAAAAAGAAGCAAATGAGATCGATAATGGAGCGCAAAGCTCTTCCTATCCTGTGGCGAATCATCTGGTCGGGATAGTTTTATCTTCAATCGCTGCAGGCTCCTTTAACATCGATTAATAATTCGGGGCGAGATTTGGATATGATGGATCCGAATTATCGGAGAGTGAGTTTCACACAAAAAGCGTGACGTCGGCCTGCTGGGCCTGCTCGAGAAAAGTGACAACACCCACGCACTGGGCGACTTCGTCGATCATCTTCTCTTGGGGGATTTCCATGACTTCCATACTCATCTGACAGCCGTAAAGTTTCACACCCAGGTCGATGGCAGTTTGCCTCAGTTCGGCCAAAGAGGGGACGTGCTTGGCTTTCATCATCTTTTTGAACATCCAGCGGCCGATTCCTCCGAAGCTCATCTTGCTGGGGGAGGCGCGGTTGATATCACCCCCATAAAAAATACCCATCAAACGGCCTAAAAAACTTTTACCCGTTCGCTTTTTTTTCTTGAGGGCCCGGAGTCCCCAGAATGTGAAAAACATGGTGACATCCATGTTCGAGGCCGCTGCTCCTGTGGCGATGCTGAAGGCGGCGAACAATTTATCCATATCTCCGCTGAAGACGGCCATAGCGAGTTTTTTCTTTTCTTGTTCTTCCATCAGGAAATTCTCCGTTTATTCTTTCTTCCGACTTATGGCTAATTTGACTGTTTTGCTCTGAGCGCTCAAAGAATCTCTGAGCACCTCGCTTATCAAATCGAACGCCTGGATGATTTTTCTGTTGGAAAGCGAATATAACACATTGATTCCTTTTCGTTGGGTTGCGACGATGCCTTTTGCCCGCAAGATAGCGAGATGCTGGGAAAGATTGGCCTGGGAAATGCCTGTCTTTTTCACCATCTCGCTGACGGTCATATGCTTTTGACGAAGGCAACCCAATATTTGCTGCCGTTTAGGATTGGCCAGGGTTTTGCATATGTCGGAGTGCAGCAAATAAAATTCTTTTTTTTCCATCATTTCTACCTTATTTTGTCTTAACTATTATTATAATATTCAAAGATTGTTATTTCAATGCAAGGAGCCGGAGATCGCTGCGCTTTGCCCGCGATGACAGTCTAATGTCGAAGGAGTTGGGGATCAGTTATTTAATTTTCGGGGTAGAGCAGTGCATTGAGCAGGAATTTGTAGGTGCCGTGGGATTGGGCCCTGTGCTGACAGCGGATGCCGATAAGGATGATGTGCCCTTTTTTGTGCGAGATGTCGACCACTGCGGCTTTCCTGGCTATCACGTCTTCCCCGAGCAGCCATCCACTCATCAAGACATTATCTTCAGGGTAGCTGGCGACGACTTTTCTGTCCCATTCTCCGGAGGGAACCCGCGTGCTGATTGCCAAACTTCTGGAAAAGACAGCGCCGATTTCCTCGGGAAGTCCATATCCGACCGGAGTCCTGTTGTCCACCTTGAGTTTCAGGATGGATGTGGGGCAGAAAAATTCGCTGCGGCTCACTCTTTCCAGAGCATTCTGGGCAGGGACGGCGAATTCTTTAAAGGCCAATCCGCAGGCATCGTTGAGGGTGACTAAAATCCCTCCCTCATCGACAAACATTTTAAGGGCTTCCACGCCTTCTTTGCCAATTCCCCCTTCATATTCAGGAGGCATGGAGCCCGAGAAATACCTGGCATATTCAGAAGACTGGCCCGGTCTTCCGTTCTTGATAATGTCAGCGCTTTCACTGGCAAAAACGATAACATCAAATTTTTTGCTCAAGCTGATTTTTTTATTTTTTTCTCCTTTGAAGTCCTTGTTGTGAAGGGTCGTGAATGGAATTTCCAGATCATCCAGCATATAGCGGGTCCATCCTTCGTCCATGTTGGACCGCCAGGATTGATAGAGACCCACCCGGTATTTCTTAAGCTCTGATTTTTCGATATCCGAAATGTCTTCGAGTGCATGGACCTGGACATGCCGTTTTTGCACCAAAGAAGGGAGCAATTTCATAACGTCGGGTGAATTTTTCACGATAAAACTGCCGGGAGCTGCCATGAATCTGTCCTGTTTGATCTTCTCTTTAGAGCGATAGATCTCTGCATCCGCATTCATCAGCGCAAAAACAACAGAATAAGAGGCATTGACATGAGAATCAATCACAAAATATGCGCTGGTTTCCTCAGGAGGTGCGACTTCGGGGAAAGATATTGTATCCAACATTTCCAAATTTGCCTCGAAGCGGCGGTCGATCTGATCGCATCTGACACCCATCTGCATAGGCAGAGTCCATCCTGCGTTGTCGTAAGGAGGAACAGGAGGGCCTCCGGGGTATTGGCGCATATCCGGGTATTTTTGTTTCTCAAGCAAAGCCTGGGCATAAGGTCTGTAGGGTTGGGACATCAGGACCACAAAGGAGCCGGCCGGATAAAATTTTCCCTCGGCGATGAAGTCTTTTTTCGCCCGGTGAATCTGCACACCTCCAAGCTTCAGGATTTTCAGCATTCTGAGCGTTGTGGGGTAGTCGATCTGCTTTTGAGGAATGACAAATGCGAAAGGTTCGCCCTCTTTTTGGATTTCAACTGCATCCTTACACATTTTGTAGAAGCTGAACAACAGATCTTCTTTGTGGAGAAAAGCTGTTTTCACCAGGCTCAAAGAGAGTGTCAGTTCATAATCAACGAGGTCTCTCAGCCTCCACCAGCCGCCTGGCCAGGGATCGGGAAACTGCATACGCCTTTCGACATAATCTTTTGGAATTTCTGTGGGATCGATGAAGATGGGAGAAGCCACGCGGGCCGATGCCATCTCGGAGAGAAGGCCGATTGTGTTGTGGAGCCAGGATGTATCGTCACAGGCTCCGATCCACCAGCCCGTGTAGCTCCGGCCGTGAACCACTCCTTTGAAACCGTTCTTCTGCAAATCGTACGCCATGTTCGAGCCGCAAAGGGCGACTCCACGCCAAAGGAGGGGATGGATGGTCGGCACGGGGGGGTCCATAAAAGGAGGCACAAAAAGGCGGGCACGGGTTGAGCCCATCTGGTGTTCGTCGATGTGAATCTGAGGAATCCAGTCGTGATAGAGAACTTTTGTGACGGCCTGAGTTTCTTTGAGGTTGAACATGAACCAGTCGCGGTTATCATCATGACCGGCATAATGGTGATAGAGCCAGGGCATACGTCCCCCCTCATATTTTGTTCCCACATATTTTCGGTACCAGTCTGTGACCATCTGCTGGCCGTCTGGATTTATCGTTGGGGAGAGAAGCACGATAACATCATTCAGGACCCTGTCGGCATCGAACGGAGTTTTTCCTGTGACCAGAAGATAAGCCAGCTCCATGGCCATTTGAGAGGCAGCTATTTCGGTCGCATGAATGTTGCATGTGATGAGCATGATGATTTTTCCCTGTTTGGAAAGATCCTCCGCTTCCTCTGAACTGAGACCTTGGGCATCCCTTAGCTTTTTTGTGATATCTGTGTATTTTTCGAGATCGGCCATATTCGTTTCGGATGTGATCACCGCCATGATCATCGGTTTTCCAAGGGTTGATTTGCCGATGGTCACTACTTTGATTTTATCTGATTCTGAATCAAGCTTCTGGAAATAGGCCTGAATTTGACCGTAGTCAGCGAGCTTGCGGTCAGCACCGACTTTGTGTCCTAAAAATTCATCGGGGGAAGTCTGGGCAATTAGAAAACACGGGAGAACCAGGAGGATGGACGCCAGGAATAAAGTTTTTGTTTTTTTCATAATTCCCTCCATAAGTAAACTGAGGTTTTTTTCTATCACTTGATTGCGGAGGCTGTCAAGTTCTCATTCATGTCTCGATTTCTGCGACTAATATAAATAAAGTTTTGAAATGCATTGGTGTTGACAAATAAAAGAGTAACATATAGGATTTTTCCGAGGATGATATGAAGCAGAATAATCTGAAAAAAATGGCTTTCGTTTTTGTAATATTGATTGCCTTTGTTTTGGCTCATGATGTTTCTGCTTGGCCGGATGAACAGGAGGAAAGGCTTCCTCGTTTGATTTTCGATGATGGCATTGCTGGGAAGCTCGAAATAGAAGTTCATTACGGATACTGGACAATGAATCCAGTCAAAGGCTTGTTCGAAGCAGACCTCACCCAATCGTTGAGCGACGAAATAGCAAAAGAGATCGGTACCAAAATCAATGAATCCGGCCATAATATAACGAAGATTGGGCACGACCACAATCTTGTTTTTGATTCTTCGGGATCTGTTTATGGTTTTGAGTTAAGATTTTACCCTGGAGGCCGGTATTCTTCGTTCAGTCTTGGCGTGTCCATCGAGAAAACGCACATGAAGGCCACGGTGGAGGGACCGGTCACCGTGCAGTTCAATGACGGCACGCATGCTGAGATGGATGCAGTGGGAATTGTTGACCTGAATCCCCTTTTCACCAACCTCAGTTTCCGGTGGGATATCAAACCGGAATGGGTTGTAACTCCCTATTTTGTCTTCGGTTTGGGTCTTGCAGCACTCAATGGGGAAGTGAGTTACAGTTATAACGGAACATACTACTGGGCCGGAGGTGCGGAAAGTCATGAGGATGAGGATAAAAGAGATATAAAAGAGGCAGAGGAAGATACCGATGTCAACCTGCCGAACATTCTCCCGCTTTTGCAGTTAAACCTTGGTGTGAGGGCGGAAGTCATCCCTCATCTGCATTTGAGAGTGGAAGCGGGTATCTGGAATGGCTTTATCCTCCGGGCAGGAATAGCCTATAAATTTTAGTATTAACAGCCATAATTATTCTACAGCTGAGCCTCCCCACCCCAACACAAAGGTGTACACAAATTCGAAAGAATGGTATTCTAAGTATCTGGCCGTGCTAGATGGGGAGCTAGCGGTGCCCTGTTGCCCACAATCCGCTGCAGTGGGGTCGAATTCCCCGCCGAGGCTGCGCTTTTTCTGGCCTGTGTTCATGCAAGTGGTGTTGATGGTATGGGCCCTGCGCGAAGAGCTCTCTGTAAACCCCGTCAGGACCGGGAGGTAGCAGCGGTAGCAGAGCGGTCTCTTGTGCGTCAGATCAGCCTTTCCTGAGCTAACTGCATGGATAACGCAGGGGGAGTTCAGTCGGAGCAGGGTGCACGGCCTTTTTTTTTCTCCTTTATCCCATAAAATTCAAACTTTTTACAATCTCTTCGATGGCTGCTCTGCCTTTTGTATCCAGGGGGAGGATGGGATTTCTCGGGGGACCGCCGTAAAATCCGAGCAGGTCCATGGCATATTTAAATCCAGGAATTCCGTGAGTTTGTGTTATGGCATTATTCAAGGGAATGAGTTCCTTCTGGTGTTTTAAGGCCTTCTCCCATTTGCCTTCCATAAAAGCACGATACAGCGCCGCACATTGAGCAGGAACAACGCCTGCAAGCCGGAGGATTCCACCCGAGGCTCCCAAAAGGAGTCCAAAGAGAAATACGCTTCCAGCCCCCAAAAGAAAACCAAAGTCGGGAAGAAGATGTTGGATTACTTCTCCCAAAAAGGACAGATTTCCCGAGCTGTCTTTGATGCCGATGATGTTCGGATGCTTTGAAAGCTCGATGACCAGTTGCCGGCTTATCGATAAACCTGTGACCTGGGGAATATGATAAAGGATCACGGGAATTTGGACTTCATCGGCGATGGCATAATAATGCCTTTTCAAGGCTTCGGTTGTCATCATGGATTTAAAGTAGCTTGGTGTTCGAATCAACGCCGCATGGATTCCAAGATCGGCCATATGGTTGGTGAATGCGATGGTAGCGGAGGTCGATTCGCGCGCTGTTCCCATGATGATTTTTTTGCCCGGAGTAGTGGCTTCTAAAGCACCGTGGACCAAGATCTCGGATTCTCCATCCGTCAGATAAGCTGCTTCTCCGCTGCTTCCCGCGATGAGATATCCGGCCAGATCGCAGGTGTCGTATTTTTTTATGTTTTCCCAGAATTTTTTTTTGGAAACTCTGTTGTTTTCGAAGGGTGTGCTTAATGCCGCAAAGAGCCCCTGGAGTTTTTCAGACACAAATCTTCTCCTTTTTAATGTTTTCGATTGTTTTCTTCCTCGATCTTTCTCATCTCCTCATCGGAAAACCCAAAATAATGGCCGATTTCGTGAATCACAACCTCCCGCACTTTCTCCTTTATCTGCTCCGCGGTGGAGCATATCTCTTCGATCGGTTTCTGGTAGATGACGATAACATCGGGAGGAATGTTCCCATAATACGGCCCCCTATGGGTAAAAGGAACGCCGTGGTACGTGCCGAGTATTCTGCTGAAAGGATGGCTTCCTGTTTGTCGGTAGATATCTGAGGGAGCCTCCTTTTCTACCATAATCACCAGGTTTTCGATGAGGTTCTTGAATTTTTTCGGCAGGTGAACAAGAGCTTCTTCCACAAGTTGTTCGAATTGTTCCTTTTTCATCGATATGCGGAAAATTATTTTTCGATCCCTTTGCGGGCCTGAATCCCTTTTTTGTAGTAGTGTTTGATTTCTTTCATCTCTGTGACCAGATCTGCACGTTTTATGAAAGACTCGGGAGCATATCTCCCTGTCAAAATCACTTCCATATCTTCCGGTTTTTTATCCAGAAAATCGTGGATTTCCTTCTCTGAAAAAAGGTTGAAGTGAACAGCCACATTGACCTCATCCAGAACAATTATGCGGTACTTTTGCGATCTCATCATCTTGGTGCATTCTCGAAGCCCTTTCTTTGCTCTTGCGATATCCTCTTCGTCAGGATTTTCGGTCACATGGATAAAACCCTTCCGGCCGAACTGCGCGATCGTAATAAGCGATGAAAGCTTCTTGACACCAGAAAGCTCTCCGTAATCCTGGCCTTTCAGAAATTGGCAAAAATAGGTTCTGATCCCGTGACCCGCTGCTCTCAATGCCAGACCTAGAGCGGCTGTGGTTTTTCCCTTTCCGTTCCCAGTGTAGACTTGTATGTATCCCCTGAATTTCTCGTCCTGTGCTTGTTCTTCCATTCCCTTAAACTATATTTAATCCCACACGCCTCGTCAACCATCGTGTCCCGGGATTCAAAAGATGTTTTCAAAGAACTCTTCGATATCGTCCAGAGGCTTTTTAAAAACATCGGTGGATATGCTATAATCTTTCCCATGCTGGACGCAAAATTTATTGCAGAAAACCCCGATCTTGTGATGAAAAAAATAGCTTTGCGGGGAATAAACCTCGACCTGGGTGAGTTTTTAAAACTTACAAAAGAGAAAAAGGCCTTTCTGCAGCAGATCGAAACATTGCGTTTCGAGTTGAACCAAGCTTCCAAACAGATCGGAAAAATGAAAGGGGAAGGGAAAGATCCGGATTCTCTCATCCAGAAGATGAAAAAAGTCTCCGATAAAGTCAAGGATCTGGAAGGGATGCACAAAAAATTGGATGAGAATCTGAAAAACGTCCTTTTGGATATCCCGAACATCCCTCATGATTCTGTTCCCGAGGGTTTGGATTCTGACAGCAATCAAGAAGTGAGGCAGTTCGGCGAAAAACCGGCATTTTCATTCGATCCCAGGCCCCATTGGGAAATCGGCAAAAATTTGAGGATTCTGGATTTTGACCGTGCAGCCAAGCTTGCCGGTTCGAGGTTTGCCGTGTATTTTGGACTTGGTGCCCGGCTCGAGAGAGCGTTGATCAATTTTATGCTCGATATTCACACCAAAGAAAAGGGATACAAGGAAGTCATCCCGCCGTTTATTGCAAACGAGGAAAGTCTGATAGGAACCGGTAATCTCCCCAAATTCGAAGATGATCTTTTTAAGCTACAGGGACAACCGTGGTACATGATTCCCACAGCCGAAGTTCCCCTGACCAATCTTTACCGGGGGGAAATATTGGAAGGCGAATCGTTGCCCCAAAGGTTTGTGGCCTACACCCCATGTTTCCGGAGCGAGGCCGGCTCCTACGGAATGGATATTCGGGGTTTGATTCGCCAGCATCAATTCAATAAGGTGGAACTGGCTAGTTTTGCCCTTCCGGAAAACTCCTATCAGGAACTGGATAAGCTGACCGAAGATGCCGAGGACGTACTGAAGAGACTGGGACTTCATTACCGCACGGTTGCGTTATGCACAGGGGAATTGGGTTTTGCTGGAGCGAAAACGTATGATTTGGAGCTTTGGATGCCCCACCGGGATAAGTATTTGGAAATTTCCTCCTGCACCAATTGTGAGGATTTTCAAGCCAGGCGGGCGAATATCCGCTTTCGAAGAGAAACAAAAAAAAGGCCTGAATTTGTGCACACGCTGAACGGATCAGGAGTGGCCATCGGACGGACCGTAAGCGCTATTCTCGAGTGCTACCAACAGGAAGATGGCTCTGTCCTTATTCCGGATGCATTGCGTCCTTACATGGACGGACTAGAAAAAATTTCCTAGATTATCTTATCGTATAAACTGCGGAGGGATGGCCGAGCGGCTGAAGGCGGCGGTCTTGAAAACCGCTTCACGAGTGATCGTGACGGGGGTTCGAATCCCTCTCCCTCCGCCAGTTGACTCTGGTCGGGAAAATGTTACAATGAGGGCCAAAGCCATTCAGCGGAGAGGTGCTGGAGTGGCTGATCAGGATCGCCTGCTAAGCGATTGTCCCGAGAAATTGGGACCGTGGGTTCGAATCCCACCCTCTCCGCCATCCTAATCTGGTCGAACTTTTTTAGTTTTCTAGGAGAAAAATCCGATACATAAAGAACTATTTATGCTAAAATACGTATTCAATAACCTGGATATCTCAGAGGAAAATAGAAGAGGACTTGTAGGGATAAAAACCTTTTAAATAGACCTGAGATCTTTTTCCTCATCCTTTCGGACAATGAAAGGAAATCCAAATTTAAACAAAGGATGGAATATGTCGGTGCAAATGTATTGTCAAAGCCATTTCAGTCGAATTCTATCGCGGCTGGGCAGTTTAGGAATAATGCTGATGGTTCTGATAATCCCGTATGTCTCTGCGGCAGAAGAGCCTATTTCCTTCAGTCTGCTCGAAGCCCAAAAATACGCCGTTGCAAACAGTTACGAAACGCTGAAATCTCAGATGGATGTGGCTGTGAACGAAAAAAGGATACGAGAGACAATCGGAGCTGGTCTTCCCCAGATTACCACATCGCTCAGCTACACTAATAACATCGAGCTGCCCACCGTACTTATCCCTGATTTCTTCAACGACCCGAACGATATGATCGAGATCCAGTTCGGCACTCAGCACAATGCCAATCTCAATCTCCAAATTCAGCAGCTCGTGTTCAACGGGAGTTACTTTGTCGGGCTGGCCACGTCCAAGATCTTCAGGCGCTTGGCCACAGAAGGCCTGGAGCGAACCAGGCTGGACGTGATAGAAACGGTGACTCAGACCTATTATCTGATCCTGGTATCTAAAGAGAACGAAAAAATTATTCGAGGAAACCTGCAAAATCTGGAAAAGACATTGTATGAGATTCGAGAGCGCTACAAAGAGGGCTTTGTCGAGGAAACTGATGCCGATGTCATTCAGATTGCGGTGACAGCCCTTAAAAACAACCTCCAGAATCTCGAGAAACAGACGGAAACAGCGTACCAATTGCTGAAATTCCAGATGGGGATCGACCTCGGTGAAGAAATAAAGCTCGCCGATAACATTGAGGGCATCATCACAGAACAGGAGATAAAAAAAGCAATGGCCGGGAGCTTAAATCCAGACGATAGCATCGAGTACCGGTTAGTCCAGACGCAAGAAAGGCTGGCTGAGATGAATCTCAAGAATGAAAAGGCCCAGTACTGGCCCACTGTTGGGGCTTTTTACTCCTTATCGTGGGCGGCGCAGCGCAACCAGTTCAATTTTTTAAATTTTAATGAGAGATGGTACCGTTCTCAAGCTCTAGGAGTGAACCTGAATATTCCGGTCTTCAAAAGCGGTGCACAGAAAGCCCGGGTCCAGCAGGCCCTGATAGCTCTAGACCAAGCCCGCCAGACAACGATGCAGGTATTGCAGGGCCTTCTTCTCGAGGAAGCCCGAGCCAAAAATTCCCTCTCTTCTGCCTATGAGAACTATATCAACGTAAAAAATAACATGGCACTTTCCAAAAAGGTGTATGATAAGACCTTAATTAAATATCAGGAAGGTTTGGCCTCCAGCACAGACCTCACTCAGGCCAACGACCGGTATCTTACATCTCAGGCCATTTTCATTCAGGCTCTTTCCGGGCTGTTAAATGCCAAAAACACGCTGGACAGACTCCGCAGCGACTATCAAGTCTCGACAGAAGGATAGAACGATGAACAAAATAAAATTTATTATGCCAATCATAATTATGCTAATTATTTCCGCCTGCGGCCCCCGCGACAGACAGAGCGAGTTAAGGCGGTTGGAAGCCAAACAGGAAGCCCTCAGTTCCAGGATCGAAAAGTTGACGGCTGAGATCGCCAAAAATACAGATGGGAATCCTAAGGAAGCTCTCGCTTATGTCCGCGGGATCGAAGTGCAGCCCGAGCTTTTCAAGCACTATATCCAGGTCCAGGGAACCGTGGAGTCGGACAACAACATCCTGATTCCTGCTCGTACGAATGGAGTCGTGAAAAAAATCCATGTTCGTCGAGGAGATCGTGTTCGCCAAGGAGAACTTCTGGCAGAGCTGGATGGAGCTGTCCTGGAACGCAGCATCGATGAGTTGACAAATGCGCTGCGGCTTGTCACAACCATATATGAAAGGCAGGATCGGCTCTGGAAAAAGAATATTGGCAGCGAACTCGAGTACCTTCAGGCCAAAAATAACAAAGAAAACCTTGAAAAAAAACAGAAGACTCTTGAAGAACAATACAAACTCACCAAAATCCTCGCTCCCATATCCGGTACGGTGGATGATGTGTTGATCAAGGAAGGGGAAATGGCTGCAGTCGGACGAGGGACCTTCCGCATCGTTCAGCCTTCGCGGCTGAAGATAACGGCCTCACTCTCCGAGAATTACATCTCGAAGGTCTCCAGAGACTACCCTGTTAAAGTCCAGATTCCTGTTTTGGGACGGGAAATGGAACTGGCAATTGATGCTGTCTCCCAGGTGATAGATCCAAATAATCGCACTTTCCAGATTCAGATCCGGATCCCGGCTCAGGAAAAAGACCTGAAGCCCAACATGATGTCCGTGGTGACAATCAACGATTATACCAACCCGGATGCAATCGTAGTTCCCCAAAATGTCGTACAAGATACAGGTTCCGGGCATTTCCTGTTTGTGGCTGAGAAAAAAGACGGCAACTGGGTCGTCCGCCGGCGAACTGTTGCCCTGGGCGAAAATTATGCTGACCGTGTTGAGATTAAGGATGGCCTGAGCGCTGGAGAACTTGTGATCACTTTTGGATTTCAGGCCCTGGCTGATGGCCAGTCTGTATCTCTCCAGGCGGGAGAATAGGACTTTAGCCTGATTGAATCCAATGAGAGTAAAAATGTCATGAAGTACAAAGAATTCAAACCCACCAATGTGGCGATCGCCAACCGCACTACCGTTTATATTTTCACCGTGCTGTTGATCATTTTCGGCATCATTCAGTATGGTGCCACTCCCAAGGAAAAGTTCCCTGAGATCGTCTTTCCTTATTTTATGATTGGGACTATCCATCCGGGAACAGCTCCTGCGGATGTGGAAAATTTAATCACGCGTCCAATCGAAAAACAGCTCAAAGGAATTGACGGCGTTAAACAGATCTCCAGCAATTCCATCCAGGATTATTCCTCTATTTTTATCGAGTTCGAACTCTCGGCCGACGAAACTCAGGCTTATCTGGATGTCAAGCAGGCTGTGGACGATGCGAGGCCAGAACTGCCGACCGACCTCTTCCAGGAGCCTCAGATCTCTCGGATCGACCTGTCTGAGATTCCCATCCTGTTCATCAACCTTTCAGGAGATCTCGGTTTGGTCAAACTCAAGGAGATCGCCGAAAAGCTCCAAGATGAAATCGAGGCATTGGAGGAGATTTCCAGGGTTGACATTGCCGGCGCACTCAACCGTGAAATCCAGATCAATGTCGACCTTTACAAGATGCAGGCCGCGGGAATTTCCTTCAACACCATTCAGAATGCCGTATCTTATGAAAATCTAACGATTTCCTCAGGCCAAATCGACACCGACGGCATGAAGCGCAACCTCCGCGTCGTGGGCGAATTCCACAGTATCAGTGAGATCGCCGATTTGATGCTCCAGGAAGGCATCTACCTCAAAGACATTGCCGAGGTCAAGGACGGGTACAAAGACCGGGAGAGTTATGCCCGGCTCAATGGACAGGATGTCGTGACGCTCAATATCATCAAAAAAAGCGGCAAAAATCTGATCTATGCTGTGGACAAGATAAAAACCAGTGTGGCCGAGTTTCAAAAAACTGCACCCGAGAATCTGATCATTACGCTTACTGGCGACAGCAGCACGCAAACCCGAAATTCGGTCAGTGACCTTTTCAACACAGTGATCCTGGGTTTTATCGTCGTGGTGTTTGTCCTGATGTTTTTCATGGGAGAGACCAATGCACTTTTTGTGGGGGCGTCTATCCCCATGTCCATGCTGATCGCTTTTATCTTTATCCCGGTTGTCGGATTTACGATGAACATGGTGGTGCTGATGTCTTTCATCATGGTACTGGGGATAGTGGTGGATAACTCTATCGTCGTGGTGGAAAATGTCTACCGTCACTTCACAAAAACAGAGGGCCTGGACATCATCGGAGCCACGAAACGCGGAGTGGGCGAGATTGCGCTGGCCGTATTTACCGGAACGCTGACCACAATCGCACCTTTTTTGCCTCTAATCTTTATGCCTGGTATACCAGGAAAATTCATGTCTTTTTTGCCTATTACCATAATCATCACTCTCACTGCCTCTATCCTGGTGGCCTATATCATGAATCCTGTATTTGCTGTTTCCTTCATGAAAAAACAAGAACGAGAGGGCGTTATAAAAAAATTCAGACTCCCCTCGAAGAAAGTCCTTATACTCTCTGCTGCGGCATTTGTTCTGGCCGTACTGTTCCATGCAGCAGGCGCTCCGGTGCTGGCCAATCTGTTGATATTTGGATTAATCATTTATTATCTTTTCAAATACGGAGTGCACTTTTTAGTGGACAAGTTCCAGTGCTGCGTGCTGCCGAAATTTTTGGATCTCTACCGAAAGATCTTGGCCTTCAGTCTCAAGGGAAAACGTCCCTACATCGTGATCACATCCATCGTATTCCTCTTTTTCTTTACATTTGTCTTGATGGGGATCAAAACGCCAAAAGTTGTGTTTTTTCCGAGTGGCGATCCAAATTCACTTCTCGTTTACATCACCATGCCAGAGGGCACCCATATCGATGTGACAAATGCAATCTGCAAACAGGTCGAGGATAGAGTTTTTCATGTGCTGGGGCGGAATAACCCAGATGTGGAATCCGTTGTTTCCAATGTGGCCGTTAATGCCGGGGCAAGCCTGTTCGAGCGCTTTACACAGGACAAATTGGCAAAAGTCACCATCACGTTTGTGGAATACAAATACCGGACCGGACCCAGAACTCGGACTTATATGGATAAACTCAGGGCAGAGATGAAGGGAATTGCCGGCGCACAAATCCGCATTGACCGTGAGGCAATGGGACCTCCGACTGGAATGCCCATCAATATCGAAATCTCCGGAGATGACATCGATGAACTTGTTTCCTTATCCGGCCGTTTGATAGGGTTTATTGAAGAATTAAACATAACAGGTATCGAGAAACTCAAATCCAGCATGGAGGTCAACAAGCCTGAGCTGGTACTAGAGATCGACCGTGAAAAGGCCAACCAGCTGGGAATGAGCACGGCCCAGATCGGTATGACACTGCGCACCGCCATCTACGGCCTTGAAATATCAGATTTCAAAGAAGGCGATGAGGAATATCCCATCCAGTTGCGTCTGGCGAAAAAGTATAGGGAAGATATCGGCGTGCTGCTCAGCCAGGAGATCTCTGTTCCTTCCCGGCAGCCAAACACTCCACCCTACAAGATCCCCCTCTCTTCTGTAGCGAATGTCTTTTATCAGACCAGTTATGGCGGCATCCAGCGCATCGATAACAAACGGGCCATCACCATCTCGTCCAATGTGCTTTCCGGGTTTAACGCGAATGAGATCATCCGCCGTATCGGGCGCTCTTTGCCAAATTTCCCGCTCCCAGATGGATATTCCATCCAGTTCACTGGCGAACAGGACATGCAGCAGGAGACCGGGCAGTTTATGGTCAAGGCCATGTTTATCGCGCTTGCTTTGATTTTTGTCATCCTGGTAGCCCAGTTTAATTCCCTGGCCAAACCTTTGATTATCATCTCGATGTTCTTTTTCAGCTTCATAGGAGTTTTGCTTGGATTTGTGATTTTCGGAATCGACATCTCGGTCATGATGACAGGAATGGGCATCATTGCCGTTGCCGGAGTTGTGGTGAAGAACGGGATCATCATCATCGATTACATCGATAACCGCATTGAATCGGGGATGGACAAGATGGAGGCGATTGTCCAGGCCGGTGCCACGCGTCTCACGCCGGTTCTCCTTACTGCTCTATCGACTATTCTTGGGCTCGTTCCCCTGGCCATCGGTCTGAATTTCAATTTTCAGAGCTTGTTTAGGCGTCTCAATCCGCAGATTTACTTCGGCGGGGACAACGCCGCATTCTGGAATCCCCTTGCCATGACGATCATTTTCGGGCTTTCGTTTGCCACGATCCTCACGCTGGTGGTGGTCCCAGCGATGTACGCCTTATTTTTTGTGCGCCGTAAGAAAAAAGCTATAAGCGGCTGAATTTCAAGAAGGTTTCCATAATCTTTCTGACCTTTGAGGGGAATATTTAACCTGGATAATTCATAAATTATCCAGGCTACCCTGAATTATTCATGTGCAAG
>CAZOJY010000029.1:0-31601 GCA_964580235.1 uncultured Eubacteriales bacterium
CGTATGGCCGTGTTATAAACGAACGAGGCCATAATAACGGCTGACTGCATCAGGTCCTCCGGAATAAGGTGGTCGTAGACATCCATGTTCGTGTGATGAATTCGCGTCCCGTAATCGCGCGTCCTGGAAGGGCTTGGCCGGACCAGAACGCCAATTCCCTCAGAGCGGAAAAAATCCTCGAGGTCCTCGACAAAGCTTCTCTTATAGTCTTGCCAATCCCGGGCTTCCACGGAAACAGGGAAAACAGCCCTGGCATCCAGATCGGTTTTATCATAACGGCGGGCATCCGGTGTGAAGGAGGTCGGGATCTCACGGGGCGGCTCATACAAGACAATCTTTCCTTTGAGTTTTCCTTGGTATTTTTCAAAATCCTCTTTGTTTTTAATGTCAACACATACCGGCTGGCCGGTGATTTTTCCATTTGTGCTGGATCCCCATTCGACAGAAATGGCAATAAGCGGGGCATAATGCGGGGCGAGAAGATGGGCAGAAACATAGCGGGGAGCCCAGCCAACACCAAATTCAAAAGGTTCAAGGTTGACATTCTTGCATCCCCATTCCTTGAACTTGTCGGCTGTCCAGTTATAGGCTCTGGTCACTTCGGGTGAGCCCATGGGCCTCGGACCGATCACATCAGATATGTACCCGGCTATTTTCATGACCTGCGAATGCTTGAAGCCTTCATGTCTGATTTTTGCGACAGTCACAAGATCAGGATTATCCTGAGCATAGGTTATAACCAGCGCAAACAGAGCAAAAATGAACCCAAAGATAAAAAAATGCTTTTTGGCCATGATTCCTCTCCTTTCTAGAGACACAATTTGTTATTTGTGGATTTCGTAATCCGAAGATTTCTCTTGAGTAGAAAAATTATAAATCTATGAAAATGAATGGTCGAGTCTCCGGCTAATTTTTTTTTTGTTTTATAAGTTTGAGGATTTCTTTTTTGTTCCGTATGCCTTTTAAAATGCTGGCAAAAAGCTTTTTCATTTCTTTGTCGCTGTAATCGCTTTTGTTGATCTCCAAATCCTGTTCTTTAACACAGCATTGGACAAGTTTTGTGTCTTTGGCATAACGAACAAATCTTCTGCCCTTATCTTTTGAAAAATACGTGACCTGAAGAGTCATCCTCAAATTCAGGCCATCATTATATCTCATCACGACGACATGCTCCTCTTTGTTATCTTCATGGCCGTCCAGGTCCATCCAGAACTCTCTTTTAATCAGATCCGGATCTTCATTTATTCCAAACGCTATGACTTCATCATAGATGTCTTTCAGAAGCTTGTGGTATTGAGGAACTTTTTGGGCGCTTACTCCGATAGGATAACACAAAAAAATCAGCAGAATAATCAGCACTGTTGAAATGGAAAAAATCCCTTTGACTGCCCTCCCGCTCAAGTTCCTTAAAAGGATCATTTGCTGCTTGAATTATACATCAAACAAAAAATAAAATCTTGCATTGAATTTAAAAATTTGGAATTTGTTCATTGTTTTTGAATTCACCATAGTCATGAATTCGAATATGAAAAGAAAAAAAGTGAGTGAGTCAGGGCAGCAGGAGGAGGGTCAGAATCCAGTTAATGCCAAACAAAAAAGCCAACAATATGATTCCTCTGTTCAGATAGGAATCAAACCTGGAAAGCCGGATACCCAATACAGGAAAGAGCATAATCCCTAAGCGGAAAAGGAATTGGAGAATAATGTACACAAGAGTGACCAGCCCTAATCTGTGATATTCCAGGCTTTTTGCAACATTTCCATGCATTGCAGATACCAAGGACCGGAGCAGGCCACAGCCTGGACAAGGAATGCCGGTCACACTCCGAAACATACAAATTCCGGGCAGGGGAATGCTTCCGAGATAAATACACGGACTTTCATTTTTTGGCGGTGTTAGAATGAGCCCTCCAGCCAGAATGGCAGAGCAAATAACGAAAATCACAAGATTGGGAAAGACATCACGTTTCATCAAAAAAATAAATCGGAAGAAAGTCGATATGACTTAATGAAAGGCTTCTTTAACTTCAGGCCTCAGCAGAATAACCAGGGCCCATATCCCAATGGGCAGGCCAAGAATGCAGCATGGGCTGATGCAGGGAATCATCGCCACAATGCTTGCGGCAAGACTCAGCTCCCACTGCCGCAGCTCTTTCATCTTAAGGGCAGCATAAATGATAAATGCCGCCACCACAATTCCGACAATCGAGCTGGCTGCCCCCATAGATCCTTCCCAGAAATCTGCATAACGCTCAGGAATTTCCTCTCTGATAAACGGAGCGATTCCCATGCCCAGGATACTGGCAATCAAACCCAACGCAGCAAAAAAGATTCCGATGATTCCTGTAATCAATAAACCTGTGGCAGGACCAGAAACCTGACGAGAGGCATCACTGGCAACGACTTGAGGCGTTTTGACATCGTTCATGATTCCCTCCTGAAAAAAAAGGCAACCCGATTCTATGCATTAAATAACGGAATGTCAATTTTCTGTGTCAGGATTTTCTTGCAATATTCCTTTAATTCCTTAATAATATTTACCCTCATGGATTCTACCCGACGTACGATAGCGCTTGCCATACGCGGCTTGAAAAATCAGTTCTTAGGGCGACCTCTTTGTATTTCTTTTGAAGTCACTCATTCCTGCAATGCCAAGTGCAAACACTGCCATCTCCATGGCCCGGTGGAGGAAGAGAGAGCTTCGCCCGAGAAACTCGGCGAAATCTGCAGCAGCCTCAGCCCTGTGGTTGCTCAAGCGTCAGGAGGAGAGCCCTTGCTGAGAAAAGATCTCGAACAAATCATCCAGGCCTGGAGAGTCCCGAAGAAGGCCCCTTTCATTGTCGTCACCACCAATGCGACATTATTGACAAAAGAGAGATATGCAAACCTCAAGGAAGCCGGGGTGGATGAATTTTCTATTTCCTTGGATTATCCTGATGAACGGCACGATGAATTCCGCGGTGTTCCGGGTCTTTTTCGCAAGATCGAAAACCTCATCCAAAGCCTTGATCCTCAAAAAGACAAATCCATCTCTCTTTGTTGTGTAATCCAGAGCGATAATTTCCGCCTGCTGCCTCAAATGGCTGAAATCGCCAATAAATGGAATGTGAGGCTCAATCTTAGTGCTTACAACACGCTGAGAACTCACGATAAAAGCTACATGTTGTCCAAAGATGATTTGGAGGAGTTTAAGGAGATCATCCCCCTGCTGCTGGAAATGCGGAAAAAGCACAGAAAAATCCGGACACCCAAAGATGTGTTATGGAAAATGGTCAAATACTTTGAGCAGGGTTTTATTCCCCGCTGCCGGACAGGCGAAAAATTCTTCAATGTGAATCCCAACGGCACACTGTCACCCTGCGGACTTATCATTACCGACTACAAAACAAAAAAAGATTTCATCCAGGATTTTTGCACAAACAATTCCTGTGTGTACTGCTACACGAGTATTCGCGCCAACACAGAGAGGCCTCTTTTTTCCGTGGGGTGGGAACACCTTAAGTTTATTTTGTCAAATGATAATCATTAAACAGATTCAATAACGAGGGACATGATGATCGAAACCGTAAGGCCTAAATTGGAACTTCTGAGCCGGGATTTTATCGATAAAATCATCGAAGAAGCGTATACAATCATGGAAAATACGGGCATCTTTGTGGAAAACCAGGAAGCCCTGAGCCTACTCTCTGGGGCAGGCATGCGAATCGATAATGCCCATCACAGAGTTTATTTCAAACCCGATCTCGTAAAAGACTGCCTTTCCACAACACCGGGATCTATCAAACTCTATGATAGAAGCGCGGAAAGCGAGTACCTTGTCGGTGAAGATGAGGTCCATTTCGACCCCGGTTCGGCTGCCACCGCCATCCTCGACCATAAAAGCCAGGTCCAACGAAAGGCAAAGACGGATGACCTGGTAAACTTTGTGCGTTTGACAGACTGCCTGGAAAACCTGAACTTTCAGAGTACGGGGCTCATAAGCGGCGATATCGCAGAAATAATCTCCGACAGCTATCGTCTTTTTATCGGACTCCAGTATTCGTCCAAACCTATCGTGACCGGAACTTTCCGCGTGGAGGGATTCAAACCGATGTTCGACATGCTCGTGGCCGTAAGAGGAAGTGAAGAGGCCCTAGCCGAAAAACCGCTGGCTATCTTCGATGCCTGCCCCTCCCCTCCCCTTAAATGGAGCAACCTCACCACCCAAAGCCTGATCGACTGTGCCCGCGCCGGAATTCCGTCTGAGCTTATCTCTATGGGATTGACAGGGGCTACATCTCCGGTCACATTGGCTGGGACGCTCGTCCAGCATGTCGCAGAAAATCTGAGTGGGCTAGTGATATGCCAGCTGGCTAAAAAAGGGGCTCCCGTTATTTTCGGGGGTTCTCCTTCCAGCTTCGACATGAGAAAGGGAACCACCCCCATGGGAGCTGTTGAAACCATGATGATAGATTCGGCCTATGCTCAGATTGCCAAATATCTGAATCTCCCCTCTCACGCCTACATGGGGTTGAGTGACGCCAAGATCAACGACAGCCAGGCCGGCCTGGAAACCGGCATTGGGGCTGTTCTTGCAGCTCTTTCTGGCATCAATGTTATTTCAGGCCCCGGGATGCTGAATTTTGAAAGCTGCCAGAGCCTCGAAAAGCTCGTCATCGACAATGAAATTTGCCGCATGGCTTACAGGCTCATTCGCGGCATTTCGCTGCGGGAAATTCCGATCGTCCAGGATCTGTTCGAAAATTTGAGCCAGGACACCGAATTTTTAACCAAAGACCACACAAGAAAATGGTATCAGCAGGAGCACGCCTATCCTCTGATTATCGATCGTGACACCTATGACTCATGGACAGCCTTAGGAAAAAAATCCCTGGACACAAGAGCTTCTGAAGAAGTAACAAAACTTCTGTCCGAAAATCCACCAAATCTCGTGGACACCGATATCAAAAAAGACCTGGAGAATGTCATGATGGCAGATGCAAAAGCCAACGATGTACCTGAAATCCCCAAAATTTCTGCCTAAATCGGTTGTCTGCTAGAGCTTGACCTCCTTGGGGACATTTATAGGCTTGAAATCATTGTCCTCCAAAATCGCATTCATTGCAGGGATCTCAACACGGATGATTTTATTGAGCTGGCCGATTAATCCTTCGACCACATCATTCAGTTCCTGGATTTGAAGCCAATCGACTTCTGTGGGAGCCGAAGGGAATCCACTTACAGACATTCCGAGGAACAAAAGCTGTGTGGATAAATCCCCTCCTCGAAGAGCCATGTTTGCAGGGACTTTGTATCCGAATCCTTTGGGCATGATCTCTTTTTCGACCTGGCGGAATTTTTCTCTGAATGTCTTTACACCCGTAATGAGATCTTGAGAGATATCTTTTCTTTCCTTCAAAAGTTCATCCAGCTTGTTCAATTCTCGACGGATTCTATTTGCCGCAGTCACGCCCAAGCCCAGCTTTTTGGAAATAGCAATTACCTGGGTTTGGGCATCGAACATAGCCCTATATTTCTCTCTTTGCATCGGGTATCGCGGATCTGGATTAATCGTCGCCGTTTGTGTCACTTTTTTTCCGTCTACAGTCATCTCCACTCTGTAGTTATCCGGAAAAACCATGGGCATGACTGTCAATCCTATCCCCGTGGGTTTTATCACTTTCCCGTCTTTTGTCTTCGGGACTACCTGAAGATTCCAGACATATCTCAGTATTCCCTTCCTGGTCGGCATCGTGAATTCATACACCTTTTCCGCTTTCATATTGTTTATGGAAAACTTTGGTTTTTCTTTCGGTTTATTCTTCATGTACGCAGTCAAAACCATCCCGTACTGCGGATTATCCCCTGAATAGACGGGCCTGCTCGAAGGTTCACCGGATGAGGACATATAATAGAGGGTGGCAGGACTAATGCTGAAAAGATGAAAATCCGATTGGAAAACCTGTAGATTCATTTCCTGGAGCGGTTTGACATCATCCAGAATCCATATTCCCCTCCCATGGGTGCCGATAATGAGATCATGTTCTTTCGGGTGCACAGCAATGTCTCGAACAGCCACGGTCGGCAGGTTGTTGCGGAGCGAAAACCAGCTTTTTCCGCCATCCAATGATGCATAAAGGCCAAATTCTGTTCCCACATACAAAAGATTTTTGTTAACCAAATCTTCCCGAACCACATGAATCCATCCGAAAGGAAGATTGCCTTTAATAGACGTCCATGTTTTTCCATAATCGACGGTTTTATAAAGATAAGAGCTGTAATCATCCTGCCTGTGGCCGTCAAAAGCAGCATAAGCCGTGCCTTCGTCAGAATGGGATGTTTCTATCCGGGAACACCAGGTGTTTGCTGGAAGGCCGCGAATATTTTTGACAACATTTTGCCATGACTTGCCTCCATCCCGTGTGACCTGGACATTGCCGTCGTCTGTTCCGCACCAAATCACGCCGGCTTTTGCCGGGGATTCGGAAATGGTGATGATCGTACAGTGAATTTCTGCTCCTGTGTTGTCCTGCGTGATCGGACCCCCCGAATCCTTTAATTTCTCCGGATCATTGGTAGAAAGGTCAGGACTGATGATCTCCCACCTGAGTCCTCCGTCGGTTGTTTTGAACAGGTAGTTTCCTCCTGTGTATACGGTTTTGGAATCATGCGGGGAAATAAGAATCGGAGAGTTCCAGTTGAACCTGTAAGGAGGATCCTTATGTGAGGCCAGCGGCCGGATGGTTTGGCTTTTTTTGATCCGCAGGTCATACCGGTACAGGCCGTTCATCTGGGAGTTTCCGTAGATAATATTCGGGTCATCCGGATCGACCTGCGCGTAAAACCCATCTCCGTATCCAACCATATACCAGTCAGCATTGGTGATTCCCTGGGTATCAAAGGTCGCACTGGGGCCTCCCCAAACTCCGTTGTCCTGAAGACCACAGTAAACAGTATACGGAGACCTCATATCAAATCCGACCTGGTAGACTTCTGCGACAGCCATGTGCTGAATCCCCTGCCAGGTTTTGCCGCCGTCGTAGGTGATGTCTATTCCGCCATCATTGCCGTCGATGAGATGAAGAGGATTGTTCGGGTCTATCCACAGGGCGTGATGGTCAGAATGGGTTCCGCCTGAGATGGCACGGAACTTCTCTCCCATATCCCTGGAAACATAGCACCCCCCGGAAAAAACATACACGATTTTGTCATTGCTAGGATCCACGCGGATCTGACTGTAGTAAAAGGGCCTGAAGTTGATGCGTTCGTAAGTTTCTTTGTCGCATGTTTTTGTCCAGCTCTCTCCCTTGTCCTCCGTACGCCATATGCCTGCATCATCATGCTCTATAAGGGCATAAACCACATTGGGATTGCTTCTGGATACACTGATCCCGATCCTGCCCATGGTTCCTCCGGGAAGATCTTTGGTGAGTTTTTTCCAGCTGTTACCGCCGTCTGTTGTTTTGTACAATCCGCTTCCCGGGCCGCCGCTTGTGTAATGATACGGAAGCCGTCGGTATTCGTATGCGGCAGCATACAATGTAAGGCTGTCCGATGGATCCATGGCCAGATCGGCAAACCCCGTATTTTCATCAACATACAGAATTTTTTTCCAGGTCTTACCGCCGTCGGCTGTCTTGTAAATCCCCCGCTCCTTGTTTGGACCCCAGAGGTGCCCCATGGCAGCCACATAGACGATATTGGGATCACCGGGATTGATGACGATCCTGGCGATATGACGGGTTTCAACAAGCCCCATATTGGACCATGTCTTGCCGCTGTCAGTGGATTTGTACGCGCCATCGCCGATTGTGACGCTGTTCCGGCATGTCGCTTCCCCTGTCCCAACCCACACAATGTTGTGATGAGATTGTGACACGGCGATGTCGCCCACCGACACCGTGTTCTCCTTGTCGAAGACCGGCTTCCAGGAAATCCCATTGTTAACGGACTTCCAAACACCGCTCGGTCCGATTGCCGCATAAATAATCCAGGGTTCTTTTTCGACGACATCGATATCGACCGTCCGGCCCCCCATCACGGCGGGTCCGATACACCGCCACCGGAGTTTTTTGTACAAATCGCCTATCTCATCGGCACTCTGAGCATAAGATGATATGACAAGAGCAAAAACGAACAATCCTAGACTCAGGGTCAAAATGAAACGCTGCTTAAACATATCTCCTCCTCTCTCGATCTTAAAAGAAATCCTATTGTATACAAACTCTCACAATTATTAAATAAATGATCCTTTTTTAAATCTGTGATAGGATTAAAAGCTCTGGCAGAATTGCTGGATGTGGGAGGAAACTTTTTTTCTTCACATCCGTATATATAAAAAATGTTCAAAATATGCCTTTTCATCTCACAAAAGGAGGAATTTATGAAACGTTTTCTTTTTTGCTTTTTATTTTTATCCTTTGCGATTCTTCAGCCAGCAACAGCGCAAGAGCTGAGTTTCGATTCCTACCACGATCCCAGTGCTGTGAATTCCCTGCTCAAATCCTGGAACTCAAAGTATCCCCAGCTCACTAAAATCATCATCATCGGAAAAAGTGAGGGAAACACCGATCTACTCGTTCTTCGGATAGCCGCAAAAAATCAGGTGGACCCGGATTCCCGAACAGCCGTGTTCGTTTCGGCTAATCTGGAAGGGACGCATCTGGTAGGAACAGAGGCCGCCTTGATGCTCGCCCAAAAACTCCTGACAAAATACAATGCAGACGCAAAAATCACTCAACTTCTTAAGAATAGAACGGTCTATGTAGCCCCCTTGCTGAATCCTGACGCAGCCAAGCATTACTTTGCCGAAGTGCGGATTGAACGAACGACCAACAACAAACCCACCGACGATGATACAGACGGGCTCATGGATGAGGATGGCCCGGACGACTTGAACAAAGACGGCCAGATCACCCAGATGAGAGTCAAGGATCCGGAAGGGAAATGGCTCCCCCACCCGAATGAATCCCGCTTAATGAAAAAAGCGGATCCGGCCAAGGGAGAAACAGGCGTTTATAAAATTTATACAGAAGGACTGGATAACGACGGAGATGGGGAATACAACGAAGACCCCCAAGGGGGAATCGCCATCAACAGGAATTTCCCGCATGATTTCGAATACGGCATCAGGGCCGCCGGCCTCTGGCCTGTGAGTGCCAAAGAATCCATCGCCCTTTTGGATTTTCTTACAAAACAAACCAACATCGCTCTTGTCCTGAATTTTTCGAGCGAAAACACGATCCTCAACCTTCAGCAGACAGGAAGGGCGCAAGCGGCCGGTGACAAGTTCAAAGTTCCCGCTCGTTTCGCCTCCTTCCTCGGACTGGACCCCGAACAAGAATTCACTATGCAGGAATTGATCGATTTATTAAAGAGCATGAATATAGGAGGAGGAATCGAAATCGACGAGAGCATCGTGGCCATGATCCTCGGATTAGGACCTGCCATGAATATCGACCAGCAGGATATGCCCATGATTCAAGCGATCCAAAAAGAATACAAAGATGCTCTCAAGAAAGCCAAACTGGAAGGCCTCGAAAAAAGAGCCAAAGGCGTGGGCAAAGGATCTTTTGCAGCCTACTGTTATTTCCAGTACGGAGTTCCTGTTTTCTCGACTGATTTATGGAAAATCCCTGAACCGAAAAAGGAACCGGCCCAAGACGCCTTGACGGTAGATAAACTGAAATCCATGTCTTCGGAAGATTTTCTGGCATTGGAAGATGAAACAATCGCCGCCTTCCTGAAGGAACAAGGTGCCCCCGATAACTTCAAACCGGAGATGATTAAAAAGATGGTGGAGTCGGGCAAGGTCGATCCGGCAAAAATGGCCGAGATGATCGAAAAAATGCCCAAACAGGCAAAAACCGAGGAAGGAGAACACCCGGAAGCGTATATTCTCGACTGGTCGGATTCTGTTCTCGAAGGCGCGGGATTTGTCGATTGGCAGCCATATAAACACCCGACTCTAGGGGATGTGGAGATCGGCGGTTTTATTCCGTTCTTGAAGACAACGCCACCCCCCAGCTTGATGAAAGATACCCTCAAGTTCCACACGGATTTTTACATCGGCCTGATGGGGCGGCTGCCTGAAATGAAGATAAAAGAAAGCAAAGTGGAGGCACTGGGAAACAACCTGTACCAGGTGACCCTTTATCTAACAAATGATGGGTGGTTTCCCACATCCACAGCTCAAGGGAGGAGAGCAAGGACTGTCTGGCCAATCCGTGTGGAGCTTAAAACCACAGGCGGTCAGACAATATTCTCGGGACGAAAGGTCGTTACCATCCCGTTTATCAACGGCAGCGGTGATACCAAAAAAGCGGAATGGACCATTCAGGGCAAAAAAGGTTCAAAAATCACGATCACAGCCAAATC
Organism: uncultured Eubacteriales bacterium; assembly: GCA_964580235.1. Lineage (GTDB taxonomy): Bacteria > Acidobacteriota > Aminicenantia > Aminicenantales > Aminicenantaceae. The sequence goes on from CAZOJY010000029.1 coordinate 10,357, forward strand.
ACCCCGATTAGGATCGGTGACGGCATCTGTGGTTTTGGAATAGAGCGGAGGAGAGAATGAAAAAATTCAAAATATTAAATTTCGGGATTGGAATGCTGCTGTGCTTGTCTCTAATATACCCAAAGATGCTATCCGCGCAGGAGGTCAAGCTTTCCTTTGATCATTTCTACGATCAAGAAGAACTGACCCAAACGCTCAGGGCTTTTGAAAAAGCTTATCCGCAGGTTGTGACCGTTAAATCCCTCGGCAAGACCTATCAAGGAAGAGACATTTGGGGCGTGATTCTCAACAATCCCAAGACCGGCCCAGCCGAACACAAGCCGGGCTATTACATCGACGGCAATATCCATGGCAACGAAATCCAGGGCACCGAAGTGGCAATTTACGCCATATGGTACCTGTTGAAAAATTATGGAAAGACTGAATTCGCCACCCGTCTTCTTGACGAAAAAGCATTTTACATCATCCCAACGATGAATCCTGACAGTCGGGACCATTTCATCAACCGGGTGACAGACCCAAATTCTCCACGGACAGGCCTGATTCCTTTTGACGATGACCGCGACGGCGTGGCGGACGAAGATGGGCCCGATGACCTGGATGGAGACGGTTCGATCACCATGATGCGCAAAAAAGATCCGAACGGATACATGAGATCCCATCCGGATGATCCCCGGATCATGATTCCCGTGCGCCCGGGAGAAAAGGGCGAATACACGATGCTGGGCCAGGAAGGAATCGATAACGACGGAGACGGATTGATCAACGAGGATCCCATGGGAGGCTATGACATGAACCGCAATTACGGCTACAACTGGCAGCCCAACTATGTCCAGATGGGCTCGGGGCCCTTTCCTTTCTGCTGGCCGGAGACAAAAGCTACTCGGGACTTCCTCCTGGCTCACCCAAATATCCTGGGAGCTCAAAACTTCCATAATTTCGGAGGCATGATCCTCGTGGGTCCAGGGGCTAACAACATGGGAGACTATCCGAGGGCCGATATGAACATCTATGATTACATCGGGAAAAATGGTGAGAAGATCCTTCCAGGATACCGGTATATAAAGATCTACAAAGATTTGTACACCGTATTCGGTGGAAGCATAGACTGGATCTACAGCGTTCTGGGGATCTACACGTACAGCAACGAGTTGGATCTTGATCCATTCGACTATCTTTCTCAGATGTTAGGCACACAAAATGAGGAAGAAGATGAAGATCTGGCAAGATTGCGTTCTTACCAGCAGATGCTCAATGAAATGACCTATTATGATCTGGTTCTGATGGGAGAACAGTACACCGACTGGAAGCCCTATGATCATCCTCTCTATGGGAAAATCGAAATCGGGGGAGTGAAAAAATTCGGGCAGCGTGTGCCTCCGCTATTCAGGCTTGCCGAGACATGCCACCGCAACGCAGCCTTCTGCCTCTACCATGCCGACCAGCTCCCCCGGCTGTCCTTCGATGAGGTGAATGTCAAAAAACTGGAAAAAGATCTGTATCAAGTCGATGTGGCCATTAAAAACTCTCGGGTCACTCCGACCATTTCATTCGTCGCACAGCAGAAAAAGCTGCATAGGGGGGACCGCTTCCAGATCGACGGCAACAATGTCAAATTGCTGGCTGCCGGCCGCCTGACGGACAAATACAGAGGCATCACGCAGAAGATCAAAACGCGTCAAAATTTCATCTGGGTTAAATCTGGGATACCGAGCTTCGGCCGTGTTGTCTACCGCCTGCTGGTACAAGGTAAAGGAGAAGTAAGACTTGTCTATGATTCTCTCAAGGGAGGATATTACACGACCACAGCAAATCTGCAGTAGAAAAAGACTCGACTATTTGATGACTTTTCCTTTGACGTTCTGAATGTTGACGCTGCCGCTCCCGTCATCTTTGATGATGACGTCTCCTCCGACACCGTCGATGGTGATAGAGCCAGAGCCGTCGCTCACTTTGACGTTTTCACCGATATCACTGACATCTATCGTACCGGATCCGTCATCAACTGTTACACTCCCTGTCACATCTCTCACATCGATTGTCCCTGAACCGTCGTCGATGTCCACATCTCCTCGGATGTCACGGACGGTGATCCCACCTGATCCATCATCGATCTGGATATTTCCGCTAATCTGGGCGATCGTCAACTCACCCGAGCCGTCGTCGACTTCCACATTCATACTGTTGGGCACTCTGACAGTCAGGTTGATCACGCGTGTTCTGAAATTCATTCTGGGGAAATGATTTTTGAACATGCTGACCAGAACTGCCTGGTTCCCCTGCTTTTTCAGTTCGAGTTTGATATTGTCTTTGACATATCCCTCGATGTCCTTTTCGCTTTTTCCCTTCACGATGATCTCTGCTTCCACTTTGATACTTTTCATGGCTTCATCGCCAGTCACATGCAGAAAACCTGAGCCACAATCGACGACAAGTTTGTCGATTCCATCTGCTGACAGGTTCAAGCTTTCCTTTTTTTCAAAAGAAAAGGCCAGCAGGACACAAAAGAGAGACAGGACAAGAATTGATATTTTTGTTTTCACCTCACATTCCTCCTTTGAACATTCTGTAGTATTTTTGATCCTCTCTCTTATAGACGTAACGTGTTCAAAAAAAGTTTATGGTTTTCAAAAATTATTGAATTTGATAGATTTGAAACGGAGGGACAGATGAAATATATTTGGATAATTTTCGTTCTAATCTCAGCTTCTGTTTTTCTGGTATTCAGGACGACAGACAACAAACTGGAATATGAATCCAGCTTGATGACGGTGAAAAAACCTCCAGAAGCTGGCGAAAATCAACATTACATCTCAAACCGCGCTCCCCTGCTTCCAGCTCCTCTTGTCAAGCTCCCGATCGGAAGTATCAAACCCAAAGGCTGGCTTCTGAGTCAGTTGCAATTGATGCGGGAGGGATTCACAGGACGCCTCCCCGAGCTGAGCAAATTCCTTCAGCCGGACAGCGGCTGGCTTACTCTGGAAGGACGCGGATGGGAAGAAATGCCCTACTGGCTTAAGGGTTTTGGGGATTTGGGGTATATCCTCAAGGATGAGCAGATCAGGGATGAATCCATGAAGTGGATCGATGCCATTTTTTCCAGCCAGGATTCCGACGGATATTTCGGGCCTCCTGAGAACAAACTCAATCATGACCTTTGGCCAAACATGGTCGTTCTCTTTATCTTGCAGAGTCTGTATGAAGCCACAGGAGACGAGCGCGTTATTCCCTTTATGACCACTTATTTCCGTTATCAATACGCACTTCCGGAGGAACATTTGCTGCCTGGAAGCTGGCAGAAACTACGCGGAGGCGACAACCTGGAAAGCGTTTACTGGCTGTACAACAGGACAGGAGACACGTTCCTTCTGGACCTAGGTGAGAGGATTTTCAGACGGACATCTGACTGGACCTCCCCCATTCTCACCCCCGATAGAGATAAGAATTGGGAGCCGAGTTCTTTTTACCACGGGGTGAACATCAGCATGGGATTCCGCCAGCCAGGCGTGTATTATCAGCAGTCCAAGGATAAAAAGTATATCGAGGCAGTTGAGAGGAATTATAAGATGATCATGGATGAGTACGGTCAGCAGCCCGGAGGCATGTTTAACGCCGATGAGAACATCCGCCCTGGATACATCGACCCCAGGTATGCGGCAGAGACATGCTCAATGGTGGAATCGATGTATTCCAATGAGTTGCTGTTGAAGATCACGGGGTATACGCGGTATGCAGACCGGGCTGAAGACATCGCATTCAATTCACTTCCAGCCTCGATGACGCCTGACTTAAAAGCCCTGCACTATCTTACCGCAGCGAATCTTATCTCCTGCGATAGCAGTGATGCACATGATTACGAGAACTCTGGCACAATGGTCTCCTATGACCCTTGGAGGTACCGATGCTGCCAGCACAACGTGGCCTTTGGCTGGCCCTATTATGCCGAGCATCTATGGATGGCCACTCTGGACAATGGCCTGGCGGCTGTCCTGTATTCTGCTTCAGAAGTGACCGCCATCGTGGCTGAGGGCACAGAAGTGCGTATTTCAGAGGATACAGGTTATCCTTTTGATGGGCAGGCAAATTTCACGCTTTGGACAGAAAAGCCCGCAGAGTTTCCGCTCTATCTGCGTATACCGGAATGGTGTCAAAATGCCCAAATTTCCATAAACGGAAGCACTGTGGAAGTCCAATTCCAACCTGGCCGTTTCGCTGTGATTAAACGCAAATGGCAGAATGCCGATCAAATCAGGCTCGAACTCCCGATGGAAATCGAGGTTAAAACCTGGGAAAAAATTGGAGGTGCTGTATCTGTCAAACGAGGACCCCTTTGGTATTCTCTCAAAATTGAGGAAAAATGGAAGCGCTATGGGGGAACGGATGAGTGGCCGGCCTATGAGATTTTCCCGGATTCTCCTTGGAACTACGGATTGTTGGTCGATTCTGAACGTCCTGTGGAATTCATTTCTTTCAGCAGTCAAAAACCCCTTGATTATCAGCCTTTTACACCGGAAAATGCCCCGGTTGTGCTAAAAGCCAAGGCAAAAAGGATCCCAGAATGGCAGGTTGATGGAAAAATGGTCGCCAAAGTCCCTCCCAGCCCTGTAAAATCCGGTCTTTCAGTCGAGGAGATCACTCTGATCCCGATGGGCTGTGCCCGCCTCCGCCTCTCCGTTTTTCCCAAAATAAAGACAGGAACTCTCCAACGCTGATCGTGTTTCCTTGGCCGGGCTAGATTTAAACCTGGGGAATCCTTCATTTGATCTTCAAGAAAAATAATCCTGAATTTCCTTATTTGAAGTTGTAGCTCCTGTCATTATGGTTTCATAAAGATGGAGGAAAACTAGATTTTTAGTCTCTGCCTATTTTACATTAGGAGTATCTGGAGCGGAGATGCGGCGTACGACAGGTCTGCGATACTCTCGACGACGGCAAGGTCATGGGAGATGAATAAAATGGTCAAGTTCTCGGTCCTCTGCAGCCTGAGCAAAATGTTGATGATCTGGGCCTGCACTGAAACATCGAGGGCAGATACTGGCTCCTCAGCCACGATAAAATCCGGTTCCATGGACAGGGCCCCGGCAATGGAAATGCGCTGCCGCTGACCTCCGCTGAATTCATGGGGATACCGATAAATGAAATAGGCTTCCATTCCCACTTTGGCAAGAAGCTCTATTACACGTGATGTGACCTTTTTCGCTGGTACCATCTTGTGAAACAGCAGAGGCTCGGCGATGATCTGCTTGATCTGCAAACGTGGATTCAAGGTCGCACGGAAATCATGGGGTGTGAGCCTCAAGATATCCTGTCCTTCGAAGTAAACCTCGCCTTCGGTGAGCTCGATCAACCTGAGGACCGATCTCCCCAGAGTCGTTTCCCCGCTCCCCGATTCCCCCACAAGACCCAAAACCTGACCGCGCTTGATCTCGAATTCTACATCATCGACAGCTTTAGCTTCCATCCGAGCTGCTGCAAGAAACCCAACTGGCCAAAATCCTCCCTTTCCTCCACGACTCTTCCATTCTCGAAACGGACGATGGGTTATTGTCAAATGTTGTGGAGTGGGCGTATCCTTTCTAAACAACGACCTCAAGCCAAGCTTTATCTATTCTCCTTCTATATTTCCTTAATTTCACAAAGCAACCGCTTCGGTATACTGCTGATTCGCTGGTGAGGTTTTCTCTTCCAATTCGCCATCTATGAAGATTCTCTCCTGTAAAACGAGAGAAATCATATTATATCCTTTCAGTCTCTTCCACCTCTGCTGTGCTTCCTTGGCCAGCTTGAATACCATCGTCATGGTGGCGGTGCGTGAACCACATCCTTTGATCCGTCTTGTCCTCATACGGACCGTGGCAAATGTCGATTCTATCGGGTTGATCGTCCGGATATGAATCCAATGGATATCCCTCTCAGGTATAAGGCAGGAATCAAATTATCGATACTCGGGATCCGGCGTAAATACGGAGGCAGTATCGTGGAAGCAAAAAACTCTGCACCGTTTTTCCTCAACTTCCGATCATCCACCCGCGGCTGCTTCACTCGAATCAGCCCCAGGCCCGTCAGTATCTCCCGTTCAGGTAGAGAGCCGTTCCTTACTGCCAACCGATGCCCCCTCTCATCCCTCTTGAATTGATTCTTTACAACGTATTCTTCTGCTTCATTCTCTATGGCAGACTGTAGCATCTTCCTTGCGCCTTCCCTTAAGAGTTCCTCCAGGAGTGACTTTGGTGAAATTTCGGAGTGAAATATCTTTAAAATCCATTTTTTAGAGAGGTTTTCCTGTTCTGCGAGGTCTCAGGCGTGGGAAGTAAAATTTTCTCACTTCATCTTCCGGAAGAAACATCATGGCTTTTTTGAGGAGTGCCTCCAGCTCCTTTTTAAAAGGATAGCGAGGATTGAACCCGAACAATCTCACCCTCCCCTTCAACCGGCTGTACAAGATCCCGTGGCTTTCAAGGTTCAACAACTGGTTCTGGACCGTATTGAGATTGAACTGGAATGTGCGCGCGATTTCTCTGGCGTATCCATCTCCATGGGAATACAGGAAAAAAAGTATCTTTTCCTTTTTTTCTGACTCAAAAAGCGCTTCCAACATCTCCTATATCTCCTTTAGAGCTATGAATTATAGACTGACGATATTGGTCAAATGACCAATGCAGTCAGTATATTACAGCAAAAAATATATTTGTCAAGCTCCCCTTATTCCTCCTCTTCGAACTAATTCTGAATTTGCACGAATATGATGGGTGGGAGAAGAATATCAAGGAAAACAGAGCGTGTCAAAATATCGATCTGAGATCATTGATCGACTGTTTCGCTCAGGATCAAGAGCCAGCCTTTGCCCGGTTCGACGGGGATAAAATCGTCCAGTCCGAACACGGCTGATTCCTGAAAGTCTGCAATTTTAGGGCCGATAAGCCTCGCTTTAGATGGTTCCATGCCTAAGGTTTTCAAATCAATAAGAAGACGGCAGTCGGTTTTTTCTTCTGCCCAGCTGGCCAGGGAAATCAGAGTCTTGTCTTTTTTCACATATGCTGTAGCAAGAATGTTTTCATGATCGGTTTTTACCGGACATGATGCGGACCAGTACCCGATCATTTCAGTATCATTCATCCCGAATTCATCCCAGAATTTCCACATGGGCGCCGGATTTCCCGACCATGGAAGACGGGCCGTCATGCCGTACAGCATGCCACGCCATGGGTTTCCTCCTCCCTGAAGCATCTCGCCCATCAAACCGAAAGGAATCCCTGATATTTCCACCAGCCAAAAATCAGGCGGGGAATCATAATCAAAATATTCCCCGAACCAGAGACGGTTTATGTACGGAAAGTGTTCGAGGTAGAGATTGGCGCTGTTAGCAAAACCATCTCTGGGATTGAACTGATTGGCCGAATGGAGATCTATCAATGCGCCTTCTTTGTTTCTGTCCAATATCTTTCTCAAGCGTTTCATGACCGTCCGGTCAAAAGCCACATCATCGATATAAAGACCATCTATCCCGACATTTTTCACAAGCCAATTCAGGCCTTCCAGATAATAGTTATGCCACCTGGAGACGCCGCTGTTGATGATGGCGGCATCCTTCAATTTGGGCACAAACCATCCGTTGATATAGTTGGATACCAGGTGTTCCTGCAGCCAAGAGAAACCCCCTCCCGGGCCACCGGAAAAAATTTCATTCCCCAGGCTGCGCAGCGCGAATATCTCCGGTGCTCTGTTGGTGAGCTCACGAACTGTGTAATAGATCTTGACCTTGAGACCGAGGCCATGAGCTTTATCGATATAATTTTTCATCTCCAGCGGACGGAGAAAAGGATAATTGATGTAGGGATTGATGGCAGTGGCATGATGGATGTTGATCGTATTCGCACCTGCGGCGGCTATTTCTTCCACAGGTCTATATTGGTGGTAAAACCTCGTGGACCACTGAGCCTTGGTATCGAGCGTTTTGAACGGTGTTATCAAGAGGGAAAAGATGTAATGCAGCTCCTCCCCTTTTTTGATCGTCCTTTTACCGCTGTAGGCTTTGATTAAAAAAGTCCCATCCCCTGCCTCAGAGAAATCACACCCGCCTTTTCCATCATTCCACCACGAGAGGGGCATGATAAGCGGCTTGAGCTGGTAGAAATTGGTGTTTAACGGACGGGAATAACGTTCGTCCCTGAAGCTGCACTGGAGCCCGGCATTCACATCCCCTATCCATGCTGAATCCTGGTTTTTTTTTGGATCCCACTTCCACTGATACTGTTCCGGCCGGAAACCACCCTTAAATCCCATCCCCATCATGTATTTAGCGACATCCCTTTTGAGGGGAATCTCCAATCGAATATCATTTAGTTCGATGTCTTTAAGAGATGTTAATATGATGTTGAATTCGATATATCCATCGAACTCCAGTTGGGCCGAACACGTCATGGTCAGGGGGCCGGCCGTGTTTGTGGATTTCCAAGCAATGACACCGTCGGCCTTTTTTGTGAGTTCTGCTCCTTTCTCGGTCCAAGGAAGAACATTGGCATTGGCATCTTCTATAACGAGCCTTATCGAAGAGGCTAAGAACTCGCGGCCCTGGACTCCGATTTTGGTCACTTCTGGAGTAAAATAGCTCTGAATACTCTGCAAAAGTCCGGATTTGTCGATGGTCACTTCTCGCCCCAAACAGCTCATCCTGGTGTTGTAGAGTTTTAAAGGGGTAAAAGGAGGGACGATTCCGTCATCCAGAGCAGTGGTGGAATCTAGCCAGCGCAGACGGGAATGCCTCCAGGGATCACTGTCTCCAGCATCGCCAAGAATTTCCTCTGTCACCTGGAGCAGAATCAAAACCTTGCTGCTTTCCAATCCATCTGGGGTCACCGTCACTTCGCCTTTGTATTCGCCAGGAGGTAATTCTTTCGGTACCTGTACGCCACACCAGAGAGCCTGGATTTTTCCTTTTTCGACCGGGCAGGTTTTGACAAATGCCTTTCCGCTCCAATCGACTCCTCCTGTGTTGAAACATCGGGAGGCTGTTGAGGGAATCACAATCCCTGTTTGCAAGTTTTTGAACTCGCCGAATGAAACCTTGAGATCACTTATCGCTGTGCGGCACGCATACACACCAATCTGGAACGCGTAAAACTCGCCGCGGCTGGCAGAGCCTTTGAAAATTTTGAGCGGGCCGCTTTGGATCCATCTGTATGGCAAATCTTCTGTCATCCGGATCGGATAAAACCGGTCTTCGGGGAAAAGAAGATAGGACGAGGAAGGATATCTGTCCAGCAAATTTTTGACTTCTGCGGCTGTGGCGATGATTTCCATCGGGAAAAAGCTGTTGAGAGAATCGATTGCCTGGAATTCTAAAACATCGGCCTGGGGAAATTCGCCGGGATTAAGAGAAGACAAAGCATCTTGTGTCAGGCCATGAGATTGAAGCCATTCTGGGTCTGCTGTTTTTTCAGGTTCAGGGTATGTGACGGTGGGATAATTGCTGCGGCCTGACATCTGATAGGGCATGTAATACAGGTGATAGTCACCCGGACCGCTTGTCGGCTGAAACACGAAGTCGCCGAATTCGCGGTTGATATTGATTCGGCATAGATTCAAAACACGTTTTTCAGTCCGGGCATCGATCAAAACAGCCTCTTTTTGATCCGGATTCCAATCCCGTCTTCTCCAGGGAACATGGGCCCATACAGCCTCCGCTTTTTCGTTGACCTGGAGCACTGCCCTGTGATTGCCGCACGAATCTTCATCCCAGTTCCCTGTCCCATAGGGAATAGCTTGTCTGCCAAAAAGGAAAGGCACAACAAGCACCATAAAGACCAAACAGACTGCAGCTATCTTAAAGCGCATGACTTCTCCTCAATCACAGATCGGGCAAGCCTCTGGATTTTCTCAGGTTTTTAAGAAAGGGTTTGTATAAGAAGCTTCGTTTATCAAGATCGCAAAGCTGCTTAAACATGGATTTTGTCACTGTGAAAGCCAGCCTATCGGCAGGAATGTGCCTGCGCATGGCAATATCCGTGGCGCCGATCGAAGCTTGAGGTACGCTCAGGTCATCGAACGGAAGAAGCTGCATGCAACCCGAGCCAAAGGGGGCGATCACAGGCGGGGAATCATCTGGGGCGCTGTTGTATTGGGCTCCATATGCAAGGGCAGCCACTTGATCGGGATTTACAAAAAAGGTGATGCTTTTTGCATATTCCCATTGATCTTCCTTCAGCGGGCCGATCAAAATATGAGGATGGGTGGATTTGTAAGGTTTGGAAACATCGATCCATTTTTCCATCAGCTCATGGTTGGCTTTGAGACCTTCATCGTCCACGAGAAATCTTATAAAATCCTTTCTGGCACGTGTTTCCACCCCGCACATCCACCGCCCTGCGCCTCCACACCCATAATGTTCTTTGGCGATGTGCAGGATTTTCCCTTCTGCCCATCTTTCATAATAAGCGAAAACACAATCCCCCGGTTCAGGCCTGATAAGCGGCTCGAAAACGGAAGGATCAGGCGCATCATAAAAACCGATAAGCGGAATGGTTAAGTCTATCCTGCTGCAAAAATTTGTCGGGTCTGGCTGCATTTCTCTCATACAAGGAATTTATCCTATTTTGGGATGGAATCCAAGAAAAACTAATTCCCAATCAGATGCCGGCTACCGGATGATGGTGCGTATTTTTTTCAGAAAATCTTCCGGAAGCCTATTTTTTCTCAAGAGTTCTCTGCCCTGTCTTCTTTCTCCTAGATCGATTAAGGCTAATCCTCCGAAATACTGGTTATCTCCCTGAGATTCCAAGTGTTCAAGGGTATAGTCATAGATCGCTTTTTTTAATTCCTCTGCTTTTTCTCGGTTGCCCGATTTGTCAAAACAGTATGCAATGAGATAATTCTGCATTCTCTGGTCCGACTCATAAGGCTGTCCAGATCCCAGGTTTTCCGGGTATGTTTTGGCCTTTTCAAGATGCCGGATCGCCTGTTCATAATCTTGTTTCTTGATCTCATCCAATCCGAGATTCACATGGCATCGGACGAAAAGATCGTGCACACCGGTTGCTCCTTCGGACGGGAGGATTTCCAAATCATCCAGGATGGCCGCCGCTTCTGCATTTCGCTCATTCCCGATAAAAGCCCGTGCCAGGTCTACCCGGAGGTAATCCTTCTTCGGGAAAAGGCGGTCCGCTTCCAACGCCGCTTCCAAGGCTTTTTCAGGCTGATGTTGTTCGCTGTAGAAATCGATCAACATGTGCCATGTTTTCCATGTTTTGGGATCGGTCTTGACGGCTTGCTCATAATCTGCCTGCGTCTTCTGCAGGTCGATTGTTTTATAAAAATAACCGCGCGCCAGATAAAACGGTGCAAAATCCGGCCGACCGCAGGCATCGAAAAACTCTCTGGCTTCCTGAACTCTCGCTTTACTCCACAAAATCAGAGCAAGATAATATTTGGCCTTCCAGTCTTGAGGATTTTCCCGATAAGCCCACTGCAAAACAGGAATGGACTCTTCGCGAAAAGGGAACACCAACCAGGGAGATAAGTCCTGTGCTCCATCGAGATATTTTCGGCTCTTTTCTGGATCTGCTTCTCTGAGGAGATAAGACAGCCAGTAGCGGCTGGTAGGGTAATCCGGGATAAAAGCCAACAATTGAATGGCCTGTTCGTTCAATCCAAGGTTGACATAATGGAGAGCAAGCTCAACATAAGTCTCATTCGGCAGCTCGTTGCGGATCATGCTGCGGAAGTTCTCTAGCCTGGCATGACTAGGTTCCGTTAAATAGAGTTCATATCGGGCCAGATGATTAAGAGGCTCGATTTCCAGAACTTTCCGGCACACGGCTTGGGCGTTGTATGGTTTAGAATTAAGACGATAAATCGCGGCCTCCAGGAGCATGGCATTGATGTTGTAGGCATTATAATTAAGGGATCTTTGGATATATTCCCTGGCAAGCGCATAGTTTTTCTCTAAAAAGAAAATTTCTGCCATTTGAGCGTATGCACCCGAGCGGTACTCGAGAGATCGGGCTGCCCATCCTAGATTTTCTTTGGCGTCAGTAAGATTTCCAAGCCAGCGGGCAATAATCCCACAGACATAGTTGGCTTCGGGATCATACATTTCATTCAACAAAGCCCTGTGGGCATAAAACCTGGCGGTTTCATACTCCCCTCTTCTGCAGTAAAGCTCTGCCACGCGGCAGAGGGCCCGCGTGTGGAGCGGCTCTTTTTCCAGACAGAGCAAATAGTTTTCCAAAGCCGAATAATAATTTCTTTCCTGCTCGTATCGTTTGGCCAGAAGATAGCGCCCTTCTGCAGTTCTTTCATCGAAGGGATGAAACCGAATCGGGCGCTCCAGGTCGTTGGCTTTTGGATCACTGGAATAGAAAAGGCTGTGATCGACCTTGATTTCTAACGTCTGATCCTCGGCCCTATTCAAAGGGATCTCTTTTTGATATATTTCAGCCGGATTTAGGGCCAGATGTTCTCGAAAAATCTCATCTTCCCCATAGGTTGCGACAATGGGGGCATCTATTCTTTGTAAGGGGAACAATCCGACTTTAGCAGAATCCTGGTCTTGTTCGACGTGAAGGACCCCTAAAGGAGAGGCTTTTGTCATCGGACCAATGTTTTTATATGGGAACCAGATTTCTTTCCAACTGTCAGCCGTATACGGAAGGAAGAACGAATGGTCGCTCTGGTTGAAATACCGCCCTGCCTGTGGCTCGCTGTACTGGCCATCTGTGTCCGTCAGCAGGTCTTCCCATATCATTCCCTGACGGGAGAGGCCCCAGATCCATATTTTTTGTCCCGGAACATCATCATACCGTGCCCAGTGACCGAATCCGAACCGCAGATCATGCCAGTAGCCTCCAAAAAAATTCTCGTACTCGCCGACAGTGAAATAGCTTTTATAAGATCCGAAATCATTATTCCTGTACCAGGATAAATCGCGTCCCTCCTCATCCACAGGCCAGGGACTGAGCGGAACATTATAGTTGTGGCCGATACGGTGAATCCCGGGAAAGATATACTGGAGATCTTTGGTGGCCTTCACGGCTGCGTTCATCCAGGAATAATAGGACTGATGAAAGGGTGAAGGATTGTACCAGAAGGTTTTGGTTACAAAAAAGGCTTTATTCTTTGGCAGAGTGATGGTCACGCTCCATCGCGTACGGGAGGGCAAGTCCATCGTGCCCACCACACAGCTTACACTCCCACCGGGATTTTCATGGATTAGATAATCGACAGGAGCGGCTGTGGAAGGCGTGTGTCCAACAATCCCAAAATTAAACTCTATCCCTCCGGATGTCCAAGGCCCCCTCAAGGCAATCTCACGAAATTTCATCACGTGGTTGGTGTAGATGAATTCGTTCCCTGTGGATTTCTCGGTGGCTCCCCAGACTTTTCCTCCGACCTCTGGCAACACAGAAACAGAAATGTAAGGATTTTCCATTCTTATGACCTTCCAATCTTTATCGACAGAAGTTTTGCTGAGTTTATCGAAGAAAAAATAAGGGTAGAGCCGGGCTCCTCGTCCCCAAAGGCCGGACCTTGCAAGAATAGGGACAGGATCGGGTTCAGAAAAAGGATAGGTTTTGATGGTTTCCACCCGCTCTTCGACCGTCGCTTTGCCAGAGGGAACACAATCCACGGCAAATAGCGCGACAATCATGATGAAAATCAGTGAAAATGCCCCCTCCGTTCGTTCAATTTTCATGGAAGCTCCTCGTGTTCGAAGATCTTGGGTGAGTAAAGATACTCCTACTCACCTCCGATCTGCATGGATTTGATCCGGAATGTTGGGGCAGTGAAACTTCGATATAGGTTCAGATCATTGCCGACCATGTCGATCGAATTCAGCATTTCAAAAGCTGTTCCCGCAATAGTCAGCCCTTTGACAGGAAATGCGATTTTCCCGTTCTCGATCCAGAAGCCTGACGCCCCTCCGCTGAAATTTCCATTAACCGGGATGATTCCGTATCCCGTGACGCTCTTGAGGTAAAGCCCCTTTTTCGTGGCTCTGATGATATTCTCTGGATTGTCTGTTCCGGCATCCATGAAAAAATTGTGTGCTCCAATGCCTGGAAGACGCCTGAATCCACCACGGGAGGCATTACCCGTGCTTTTCACTCCGGCCCTTTTTGCCACGATCGTATTGTACATAAAACCCTTCAATACTCCTTTATCCACGATTATTCTCTTTTGAGTCGGCACTCCTTCTCCATCGAAAGGTTTGCTCCCTATTCCTTTCGGACGGATTCCATCATCGATGATCGTCACCAGCTCAGAGGCGATCTTTTGATCCATCCGGTCAGCCAGGAAGCTTGCTCCCTGGAGAACGCGTTCCCCGTTTACGGCCGCCAGAATTCCTCCTAAAACTGATCGTGCGGTATCCGGATCAAAAATCACATCGGCTTTCTGTGTTTTTATCATTTGAGGATCCAGCATGTCGTATGCTTTTCTTGCTGCTTTTTCGGCAACTTCCTCAGGAGTTTTGAGTTCCTGAAAATACCGCCGCGTACAATTATCCCCGCCAGATGATTTCTGATCTCCCTTTTCGGCAACAACATAAACGCCGAATGAGCATGCTGTTTCTCTATAGGACTTTGACAGGCCGTTGGAATTGGCCAGATAGACCTCAGATTCGCCCTCACTGTATCCTGATCCTGCACTTTTTGTGATGCGGGAATCTTTCATGGCCAGCCTTTCGACTTCCTTGGCCAATTCGATCTTTTGATCCGTTGTGACCTGGGCAATTTGAGGATCATACAGGCCGGAAACATCGGCAAGGCCCTTGTCGTTAGGAAGCGCGTTGTTTTCATCGGCTGTTGTGTTCGCGGCGAATCCAATCGCCCGCTCCACAGCATTTTGTAGTGCACTTTCAGAAAAGTCATTGCAGCTGGCAAAGGCCATTTTTCCCTGGCCAAAAACTCTGAATCCCACCCCATGGGAAGCCGCCTCCTGAACGGTTTCGATCTCGCCGTTCCGGACTTCGATTTGCAGGTTTCGGCCTGTTTCTAAATAAACTTCAGCCTGATCAGCCCCTTTATCCAAACACTTTTTCACCATTCTTTTTGTTAAAGCGATGTAATCCATAAGTATCTCCTTTTTCCTGGCTTATCCTCTGGCCCGGCTTCCACCCACATTGATGCCCCGGATCCTGACAGTCGGCTGCCCAACCGATACCTCAGCTGCTTGCCCCTTGCCGCAAGTTCCTGGGCCAAAAGCCAGGTCATCTCCCACAGCATCGATGTTTGAAATGATATCCAGACAATTGCCGATCAAAGTCGCTCCTTTGACCGGTGTTGTCTTTTTTCCCTTTTCGATCAGGTAGGCTTCCCGGCAGGTGAAATTGAAAACCCCGGTGGTTGGATTCACACTTCCTCCGCTGAGACTCTGAACATAAATCCCGCTTTTGGTCGATGCAAGAATATCCGCCGGATTATCGTTTCCTTTATCGATATAAGTGTTTGTCATGCGGGGGATCGGAAGATACTCGAAACTCTCGCGGCGTCCGTTTCCCGTACGCTCCATGCCCAGCTGTTTGGCCGAAAGGATATCGGTCATGTACTTTTCGAGCACACCGTTTTTAATCAAGATATTTTTCCTCATCTGGGTGCCTTCATCGTCGAAATTTGTCGTTCCCCTGAAATTCGGAAGGCTTCCATTGTCCACCATGGTGAAAACATCGCTGGCAACTTTCTGCCCGAGTTTTCCGGTAAATACTCCGGTCTTTTTTGCAATACTATCCGCTTCGAGTGGATGTCCGACTGCCTCGTGCACAAGAACACCGCCCCAGCCGTTTTGCATGACAACATCCATTTTTCCTGCAGGGCAATCCGAGGCTTCGAGCATAACGATCGATTCCTGGGCGCACGTGCGGGCGACTTCCTCCGGGGTGACCGTTTCGAACATCTCGAAGCCAGAATGTTTGCTCAATCTTTCGCGGCCCATGTGGCGTGTGCTGCTGCCGACACCCAGCGTTTGAACGATAAAAAACATCAGCGGAAGCTCATCGCTCAGGAGAAGGCCCTCGCTGTTGGCTATGGTTCTTCCTCTCACTTCATCATAATAGCTGATAGTGGCCATTTTTATTTTTGGGTCAAAATCCAAGGCGGCCTGGTTTGCCCTCTGCATGACTTCTAAACGTCGGGCGTCGGCGATATCTTCAAGGGGAAGATTGACGGT
Organism: uncultured Eubacteriales bacterium; assembly: GCA_964580235.1. Lineage (GTDB taxonomy): Bacteria > Acidobacteriota > Aminicenantia > Aminicenantales > Aminicenantaceae. The sequence continues at coordinate 26,518 of CAZOJY010000029.1, forward strand.
GATGTAAGATTTCCGAGTCTGTTCTTTGACATTGACGGGGACAATTTTGTCCGCTCCCCGGGCAACATAAGAAGCCACGTCCGCCGCTTTCGACAGGCTTTCTTCCGTGATGTCATCGGTATAGGCGAAGCCGGTTTTATCCCCGGATATGACTCTGACACCGGCTCCTTGATTGATCCCGAAAACAGCACTTTTGAATTTGGACTCTTCCATGGTAATATTCCGGGATATCCGATTTTCGACATACACATCTGCAAATTCCCCCCCCTTTTCAAGGGCTTTTTGTATCGTTCGATCGTAGACCTGAGGATCAAGCTCCATTTTTGTGCTGACAGAAGTCGCCCTTCTGCAGGAGAGAAGCTGCGTCATAATGGCCGGAGTCGCAGCGATGGCTATTCCTCCTTTGACACTCATCCGGAGGAATTTTCTTCGAGGGATATCCTCCGCAAAAACCTTTTTAATTGTTTTCATGTTTGACCTCATTTTTGCTGGATTAGCCAAGATAATTTATAAATTATCCAGGCTACCCTGAATTATTCCTAACGGAAATTTAAGGGACACGTTACCGATTTTGAAAAAATCGGTACATGTCCCGAATTTCCGGTACATGTCCCTGATTTCATTGCTCAAACAATCCCATAAAAAAAAATTTATGAATAATTCAGATTATTTCATCGGTAAAGCATTCTTTTTGATGAATAAAGGGACATTATATGATAGAGATTTATTAAAAGTAAAATAATAGAGACGCTGGAAAGAAAATAGAACTAGTTCTCAGAGGACCATATCTCGGTCATCTTGATGTTTTTTTTCTTCAGTGTAATTCCTAATGCCCTGTCTAATGCAGCCAGAGAAAGATTATAGTCGATGACCGCCTTGAGCTCCGAGCTCTGAGCATCGGCCAAGTCTCTCTGGTGCAACAGCACCTCATAGTTCGTCGCCAATCCCACCTTCAGCTTCTTCTGTTCGGCTTCGAGCTTCTGCTCTGCCAGCTCTCTGGCAATCTTGTATGCCTGGACTCGCTTATAGTTTGTCTGCACATCGCGGACGGCATTCCGGATTTCCAAGAATGCCAGATGTTCCTGATTCTCCAGGTCGACTCCGGCCTGTTTGAGACTCACTCTTGCTCGGGCATACTGTGCGCGTGTCACAACCGATGTTATCGGGATGGACAGCGTTAAACCGATGCTCCAGTTCTTATACCTGAATTTGAAGGCATCCCTTAAAGCATCCGAGGAACGTCCTGGAATCGTCCCGATGATATTTCCTGTGAGCGGATTGTCATCCTCATAGATCAGCTGAGTTCCTGATAAGCCAGGGCTCCAGAGCGAAGCCTGAAAATTGAACTCGGGCAGAAGCTGGTTTTTTGCATAATGTAAATCTAAATCTTTGTTTTTTAAATCGACTCGAATGGCTTGCAGATCAGGTCTCATCCGCAGGCCCGTCGATAAAGCCTCTTCCAGGCTGACATCTCTCTGTTCGAACGTGGGACTGTCAGTCGGGACAATCTCCGCTAAATCAAAATCCTGTTTGCTCGTCAGATTCAGGATGTTTTTCAATTTGTCCTGTGTGCTTTTAATAAGAGATTCTGCCTGGAGGATATCGGCCTCCCGTCTGGCGACTTCGGATTTGGCCGATAAGACTTCGATCGGTGCCAGCATACCGATTTCCACCTCGCGCGTATTTTTTGCCAGCAAATCCTTCGCCAGCTCCAGAGAACTCTGCATGACCTTAAGGTTTTCTATGCTGCCGACATAATTCCAGTAGGCCTGTTCCACATCGTAAATCATATCCAACAGCTTTTGCTGAAGCTGGATTTCTGAGATTGAGGTGTTGTATTTTGCGATGATGATTTCCCGCTGGCTCACCTTCAATCCAAAGTTTTTCAAAAGAGGCTGCGTAAAATTGAAGCGGATCTGACTCCCAAACCGGGGATTGATGGTCTGGAATTTCGCCGTTGTTTCCGTTTGGTAAGAATACAGCGTCAGCTGAAAATTTGCGCCGGTCGGGATTTCCTGCGTGAGCTGGCCGTAATAGTCCTTCGAGTGCACCTGCACCTGATCGGCCGCATCGATCCAGGAAAAGGAAGGCTGGTTGGTTTCCTGCTTGTCATACCCTAAAATGAGATTCGGCACAAATTTTTCTTTCGCCTGCGTTACAGATATATCGGCCAATTGGGGATTGAACACTTCAACTGCCAGGCCAAGGTTGTTTTTTAGGGCTCCAACGATACAGTCGCTCAAAGATAGCTGCTTCTCTGTCTGCTGACTCCACAATGTTGTGGTGAAAGCTAAAACCATTAGAATATTGACGAATTTTATCTTCTTCATCTGGTTTTCCTCCGAATGATCAGTTCATTGATAATTATTCATCCACGATCCACCCATCGAGGAGATTTATGATCCTTTTTCCATAGGCAGCATTTTTTTCCGAATGAGTGACCTGAATGACCGTGGTCCCGTTCTCGTTCAATTCTTTCAGAAGATCCATGACTTCTGTCCCCTCTTTTGTGTTCAAATTCCCGGTGGGCTCATCAGCAAGAATCAATTTGGGTTCGATGATAATGGCTCGGGCGACAGACACTTTTTGCTGCTGGCCGCCGGATAATTGGTTGGGAAACAGGTCTTTTTTGGCCACCATATTAAACCGGTCCAGCATTTCAGCGACTTTTCCCTTTCGTTCCGAACCTTTGACCTTTTTGTACAGCAGCGGAGTTTCCAGATTTTCGTACACTGTCAGGTCATCGATGAGGTGATAACTCTGAAAGACAAACCCGATATGATTTTTGTGGAGATCGGACAGCTGTCTTTCGCTCAATCTGTGAGCTGGCTTGTCGTAGAAAAAATACGCTCCACTCGAGGGCGAATCCAGCATGCCGAGGATGTACAGCAGGGTGGACTTTCCCGCCCCTGAGGGCCCCATGATGGTCAAAAACTCCCCTTCTTCCACATCCAGGTTGATGTTTCGCAGAACAAAGGTTTTGACAAAACCTGATGAATAAAACTTCGTGATGTCTTTCATCTTTATCATATCAATATCTCCAATCGTAGAATTTTCTCTGATATTTTACTTTGTAGGCTCTGCTTATTCTATTCATATCTTAGGGACTCCGCTGGATTTATGAGAGTTGCCTTAACGGGCTGGTAAATCCGATTTGACCACGCTCCGTTTTCTGAACATGATCGGAATGTGTGTGTCTGTCGGCATGCCTATCTCGATCAGGCGCCAGTCTTTATCGTATTCCGTGATGACCCGCTTGATCACATCGACCTTATCCGCTGTCTCTCCGTAATAGTCATCCCAAGCAATGATCTCGACACGGTAGTGCAGGGTCCTTTTCTTTCCATTGATTTTTACCTCTATGTCGATATTCTGCTCGGATTCCAATGTCGGAATCTGAAGCACAACTTCTCTCATTTTTTCCCTCCTTTTTTTGTTAGGGAACGTCCCCTGTTCATTATTCATACCTCAAGCTGTCGACGGGGTTGGTCAGCGCGGACTTGATGGACTGATAGCCGACGGTGATCGATGCAACAGCCAAAGAAAAAACGGCCCCAAGCGCAAAGGCCCGAACGCTTATGCCGGTGCGTGCAGGGCGAATGATTTTGTGGCCGATGCGATAGATATTGTCCGCGTTGGGATAGAATGTATCATAGCTGAGTTCCTGTTTGACATACAGCATGATCAAAAGGCAGCAGGTTATGCCAACAGCTAATCCGACGATTGTGATAATGGAATGCAGTTTTTGCTTAATGATATTCCGGAATGCAATTTTTAAATAATTTTTAAACATAACGAACGTCCAACAAGGTATAACGTGTTATCAGCTCAGAAAAAAAAGAACCAAAAAAACTAGTACTGCCAATATCCATATCATTTTATTCATCTATTCTTTCCCTTTTAGGATATTTTTTTCTTGCTTCAGATATTTCTTAAGCATAAAGGTTTTCCTCAGTTGTATTATTTAGCAAAAAATGTGCCATTGCAGATTACAGGTGTGACGGATGAAAAATTCGGGAATCCCTACAATAAAAGTGTTCGGTATGGTAACAGGAGGTGTTCACCAGCGAACAGATGTCTTGTTTTATTCATAACCAACTTCAGGCTGGTAGGCAAACCGTTTGAGTCAGTTTTTGAACACAAAATTACGGGACACATGTCACAAAATAATATAGAATGATTTTTAGGAATTATGAGACTTGGACATGGCTTGACAACTTTAAGGAGATATTTAACTGTCAATTTAACCTTAAGCCTTTTTTTACTTTTGCCATCTTTTTTTTCAAGCGCTTCACAAATCGCTGAAAAAGCGCCTGTTAAAATTCCTTACAAAATTATCAATACCTATCCACATCCTCCAGGTTCCTTTACGCAGGGGCTGGTTTTCGAGGACGGTTTTTTGTATGAAGGGACAGGGCAGTATGGTCTATCGTATCTTCGAAAAATTAAGCTCGAGACCGCTGAGATTGTGAAAGAGATTAAGCTGGGCCGGAATTTTTTCGGCGAGGGAATAACAATCTTTCAAGATAAAATTATTCAGCTCACATGGCTGTCCCAGACCGGTTTCATTTATGACAAAAACAGTTTTCGCCTGCTTGATTCATTCCGGTATCCCATCCGGATAGAAGGATGGGGACTCACGACCGATGGGAAGCACCTGATCGTTAGTGACGGTTCGGACAAGCTGTATTTCCTGGATCCGGCATCATTTAAAATGATTAAACGGCTCGATGTCTTTGACCACTCGGGACCTGTCCAAAAAGTCAATGAGCTGGAGTACGTCGAAGGCGCAGTTTACGCAAATGTCTGGCAGTCCCAGAAAATAATTCAGATAGATGTGAATTCTGGAAGAGTGACAGGAATCATTGACCTCAAAGCAATCGTTCCCAAACAGTTTAGAGGCCACACAGATTATGTCTTGAATGGCATCGCCTATGATCCGCTTAAAAAGAGATTTTTTGTAACCGGAAAGATGTGGCCTGATATTTTTGAGTTGGTGCTACTCGTATCTGAGTGAATTCACTGGGGTGGTTATGGCTGCCTTAACAGAATGATAGCTCACAGTCAGAACCGCGATAAGAAAA
>CAZOJY010000030.1:0-12313 GCA_964580235.1 uncultured Eubacteriales bacterium
AACTGACGCAGGCCTTCAAAGAATACCGGGACGGCACCTTCATCAAGGATTAATCTTTGGATCTCTTTTATTTCTAGATTTTGAGCTTTCGCCTTTTATAATCGATCAGGATAAAGTCTTTATCTTCCTTTTCTTTTATTTTTTTCAGCCCTAAATCGATCAAAATCTGTCTTTCTTCCTCATCCCTCTCCTTCTGTTTTCTGTACCTTTTAAAGCCGAGTTTATCCCTGAGAAGGAGAAATTCCACTGCAGATCGATCTTCGTATTTACGCTTTTTTTCTTTCATGTTTCTTCTTTTGTTTTCAATTCGTTCAATTCTTGGATGAGGTCATTTTCCGGCTTCACAGCCCTTTTTTTAAGATAATCCCAATCCAGTTCCTTTAGGTACCTTATGACCAGAAGCTCTGCCATTTCGCAATCGATCTCTGATTTCCAATGTTTACAGGCATTCAGACGGTCGATGATTAAGTCTTCGATCCCGATGATTTTACAATGAAGTTCGGGACCGAGATCCACGATCTCCAGAGGGGCATCCTCTCCAACCAAAACACCCACAGGGACTTCGATGGCAATCTTAAAATTTTCATTCACCCAATATCTTCCTTTTTTCTCGAAATCTAATTCTTTCAAAACCTCATCGAGGGCTTCTCTATCTGCATAGGCAAGATCGATATCTGCCGTGAAATAAACCTCTCTCGTGTAATAGGAAAGGGCTAAGCCCCCGATTATGATGGGCACCTCTTTCCCTTTTTTTTGAAGAAGATGCGAAATGAGAGCAACGGTCAATAGCTGCCTTTTCAACGGGGATTCTGTCTTTCCGATAAGTCCGATAATTTCTTCTTTTGTCATCTAGCTAAATAGTAGCAACTCTTCTCTTTAAGCTCAAGGAATAAGTCTATTTATAACTTACGTTATAAAAACCCTCTGCCTTCCCATACTGTCCCTGATCTCTGTAAAGATTCGCCTGTTCACGAAAGCTGTATGCTACATACGGGTGTTCCTCGCCCAATGCCTTCTTGAAGATCGCTTCTGAACGCACATAATAAGGCTCAGCTTTATCATATTTCCCCTGATTCCAGTAGACCACTGCAAGGCTATTCATATTCCTCGCCAGATTTTGATGGTCAGGCCCATAGGCATTTTCTAAAATCTCTAATGATTCCTTGAAGAGGGATTCAGCATCTTCATATCTTCCTTGGGCGTCGTAGAGAATACCTAGCACCCTGAGGTTATCCGCAACTTCGAGATGGTCATTCCCGAAAATGCTGCGTTTGATTTCGAGAGATTTTTCAAAGATTGGGCCTGCCAACTTATATAAACCGAGACTCCGGCAGACATTGCCCATGGTTTCCATCAAACGGGCTTGAATCTTGGGTTGATTTTGGAGCTCTATGCTAATCTTTTCTGCTCCTTTATCAAGAATTTCTCTGGCCGTTATCGTATTCCCTCTAGCCTCACCGGGATCAGAAACCTGGAAAAGACCCACAAGAAAATCCGATATTTGTTTCGCCGTTTCGGCCCCCTCCTTGGCTTTTCTCTCAGCTTTAACGGCCTTCAGCAGTCCGATGGTTCTTCCTGTCATTCCGATAATCATGGCCGCCATTACCAAGGCACCTGCTGCCACACCGACTTTATGACGGCGTACATACTTCTTTAATCTGTACACCGCGCTGGGAGGACCAGCCAAAACCGGTTCATGGCTGAGGTATCTCGTAATATCTGCGGCCAACTCAGATGCAGATGCATAACGTTGTGTTCTGTCCTTGGCCATTGCTTTCATCGTAATCCAGTCCAGCTCCCCTTCAGGACTCATGTACTCCGGTGTTCCTATAAGCTGCCCCATCTCTGTGAAAATTGTTTTTTTCGTCAATCGCTGCGCTGTTGCCTTGGCAACTCCAAAATCGATGATTTTCGGTTCCGGTCTGTCATCATGGATCGTTACCAAGACATTCAATGCTTTGATATCCCTGTGGATGATACCTTTCTGATGAGCATGTTGGACTCCATCACATACCCGTATATAAAGCTCCAGCCGTTGACGGTTATTAAGCCGGTGGGGTATCGCAGTATTCTGTGATAGGCACTCCTTTCACGCATTCCATCACAAAAATGGCCTTCCCTGTTCTGTTGCCCCTGCATCGAAGACTTTTGCGATGTTGGCATTGTTCATCAGAGCCAATGCTTGACGCTCGGACTCGAAACGCGCCACAACCTGTTTTGTGTCCATTCCCCCATTTTATGATTTTAAGAGCTACTCTTCGCCGGATCGGCTCTGTCTGCTCGGCTTCGTAGACTTCTCCCATGCCTCCCTCACCTAGTTTCTGAACGATGCGATATTTGTCTATGCTGTCTGGAACTGCAGAATCAGAAGGAGGACTGGTTTTGGTAGCAATAGATTTGGCTTTTTTATCACTCATGGCTTCCCCAGATATGTCTATAACGCAGCCTAAAAGCAAGAGTCAAAAAAAGTTATCAAAAAAGCAAAAAAAGGGGACAGCTATTTTTTTTCAACTGCCGATTTTAGCTTGAAACAAAAAAAACAAATCCCTCCCTTTCTTAGGCCGAATATAGCGGGACAGGCAGGACAAAATTCGGTATGATATTCAGGTAGGCCAATAATGAGGTGCAGGGATACTTGCCTACTTAATCCCATATATTCGACAGTCAAGTAACCGATCACGGAAATGATCTATGAACAAGAGAGTTTAGCTTGAATCAAAAAAATAAAACCGCTCCCTTTTTTTCGGGGATGGTAACGGCAAGCTTGTTGATACTCATTCAATTAAAAATAGATCCTCCGATTCTGCTGGCAGAGCGTTTCGTTCCAGGGTCAGGCTGGGTAGAGATTCTGCTTTTATCCACCTATGCCGGATTCATCGCAGGGAAGATAATCGACTCAGCTCAGTCCCGCCTTTGGAGAAAACGGATATGGATGCTGTTTTCGGCCGTGTTTTTTTTGCAATTCATCATCGGCATTGCAGGATTCGAAAAATTCTTGATGACCGGCACCCTGCATCTTCCGATACCAGCCATGATTGCGGCCGGGCCATTATACCGAGGAGCACGTTTTTTCATGCCGATCCTTTTTGGCTCCACAGTTCTTCTTTCGGGTGCGGCGTGGTGCAGCTATCTGTGCTATTTTGGAGCTTGGGATGCATTTGCTGCAGACAGAAAGAAGAAACCGCAGACGATGCCCCGCTGGAGACAACCTGTTCGCATCGCCATTTTGGCAGCCGTTGTCGTCACATCTGTGATCCTCCGGACAGCGGGAGCCCCTTCTGCTCTCGCTGCAGGCCTGGGAATTTCATTCGGTGTGATCGGTGTCGGTGTGATGGTGTTCTGGTCACGAAAAAGAGGCGTAATGGCACACTGCGTAGCCTATTGTCCGATCGGCATTCTGGCAAACTGGTTCGGAAAGCTGTCCCCTTTTCGAATCAGGATCAAAGATGCCTGCACCGAATGCCTGCTCTGCCGTTCGGCCTGCCGGTATGACGCCTTGAACATGGATGACATATCCAAACGCCGGCCAGGAGGATCATGCACCCTCTGCGGGGATTGCGTGAGCAGATGCAAGGACGGCTGGATCGAATACCGCTTTCTTGGGTTGAAACCCGATCGGGCAAGAAACGTTTTTGTCGTTCTCGTCGTTGTCCTTCATGCTGTCTTTCTCGGCGTCGCCCGTATCTAATTAAATTGGGGACAGGATATGTTTTCACCAATTTTTTTATCAGATAGCTAGAATCTATGGTTATGTCTCTAATCAAAAATTGGTGAAAACATATCCTGTCCCCAATTTAAGAGTGGAAGCGTTTGATGAAAGAGAAGCCTTCTTCGTTCCGTATGATGCTATAGGCCCTCCCGTTTTTTATCCGGTGTATGCGATGAGGCACAATAACCTGTTTGGTATATATCCCCTCCGGAGAAAAAATGTCGTACTCGTAGCCGTCTTCTTTTTCCTTCCCTGTGTGATGCCACAGCCACAAATTCCCTTCGTCGTCGAAGATAAGAAAGCGGGAAAAAGCAGACCAAAACTCCGGATTGGGCGGTCCTCGGTAATTATCATATTTAATCGGCGTGTATTCCCGGCCGAATCCGAAAATCAATTCTCCTCCCGGTGCAAAAACATCCAGCTTGTAATTCTCGTTATACCCGATATAAAGTTTTCCTTCCTTATCGACTGTCCAAACCGTCGTGTGGGAAAAAGGAGAAGAAGTGGACATGGATCCCTGCTTTGTTCTCGTGTAGCTCATCTTTTTTCCTCTGAAAACGCCATAATCTTGGAGCATTCGGCCGTTTAAATCCGTACAGAAAATATTCACTCTATCTTCGATAATCTGAGTGACACCAATGACATCCACTTCTTTGGGCAGATTTTTCTCAAAGTACAACCGATCCTGTCCGTCGACGACCAGGTTCGAACAGTATCCCTCAATCTTAAATCCACTTTGATACACGCCGTTTTCATCCAGAATCGAAACTTGACGGTTCCGTCCGTCTAATATCACCACCCGGCCATCCGAGAGAAAATCAAACGAGGCCGGCGTTTCGAACTCACCAGGGCCTCTCCCTTTTTGAGCAACGGTTCGAAGATATTTCCCATCCCTATCATAAACACGCAAGTGATCCTCCCGCCAGTCGATAACATAAATATCTCCAGCATCTGTCACTTTGATATCCTGCGGCCGGTAGAGCTGATAGTGCTCATCCCCTTCTTCTACGCCAATGCTGAGCTCTTCCTCGAATGTGCAGACTTCCCTTCCATCCCTGGGATAATCAGGGCTGATAAGGTACTTTATGCCCTCAACAACTTCGGTCCGGATAGGATAAGCTGTAGTCTCAGGAGGCCTCTCTTTTTTACCGCATCCTATTGCTCCAACAATCAGTAGAATTGTAAAAATCGATGCTGAAACTCTCATCCGACACATCACTTATCTCCTAAGCAATGAACTCTCCCTAGGATATCATCTCCCTTCCTTCTGCTCAAGCCAACCCATAGGAATTTTATGCAGGCCGTTCCTCTCCCATCATCTCTTCTGCTTACCAAGAAAAAAGAAGTTTCGTGCCACTTAAGAGAAACAATTAAAAATATTTAGCTTGACAGCGGATCATGTATACTGGTAAAAATCAAATACTTGGAGATTTTGCCCCGCTTAAGGGTTTGGAAAGGGTATAAGACCAGAAGATAAATTCCCGGGGATCTTTTTCCTCGGAGGGAAATTTGCCGGAAAAAATGGTCGAAAACATCCGTCTATTATTGAAAATCGCTGTATATTCTAAATTATGTGCACTGGGGATATCGCCCTTATATAAGCTGGCATATCCCGCGATTAATTTAGCAAAAGCCTGATTATCTGCCAAAAGCTTTTGGCTCAATTTTTCTGCTATTTCAAGCGCCTTTCCTTCTTTACCAATCTGCAAATAAACGATCCCTAAAACAAAGAATATTTCTCCTTCTCTGCTTTCAGAGACACTCACAAGAGCTTTTTCTGCCGCTTCCACAGCTGCCGATTTTTTCCCTTGAAGCAAATAAACATGAGCTAGAACGGCATATTTGTCGACTGCAAGATCCGTCAGGTTGTTTTTGAGATCGCCCTTGACTCCTTTCTGAAGAATGTCGACAGCATCAGAAAGCCGGCCTTCATAAACCGCAATATCAGCTGTCCCCAAGCCCTTCAAGGATGCGCCTGCCGCACCCAGAGTTCCAAGTTGTTCATACGTCTCCAAGGCTTCCGTGAATTGGTTTCTGGCTAACTGAGAGAGGGCAAGCAGCACATAGGCTCTTTCGTAGGCAGGGTAAATCTCAATAGTGGCTCGGGCAGCCGTTTCAGCCTGCTCATATTCCCCGATGGCCATGGCGTACCAACCGAGATTGTAATGGGAATTGATGTTTTTTGGCGTAAGCTCTAACGCTGTCGTCCCTACCTCATAAGCCTTTGGCATGTTGTAAGCCAAATAATAGGCAAAGGCAAGATTTGCATGTCCTGCAGCGTCTGCCGGGAATTGTTCCACCAAACTGCTGAATTCATCTATGGCTGACTGATAATTCTTTTTAACGAGATAATAACCTCCTCTGGTTCTGAATTTCTCCCGATCTGTCATCGTTCCGATGAGCTTCAAAGCTTCATTATAATTTTGCTCAGATTCCTTGATCATATTGAGGTTGTAGTAACAAGCTCCCAACCCCGCATAAGCTCGGCCTAAGTTGGGATCATACTCTAATGCTTTATTGTATTCTTTGATCGCGTCGGTACGCTTCCCACTCATCTGGAGCTCTTGGGCGGTCGTATAGGATTTCATCGCCTCTAATGATGTGGTAGTAAAAGTCTCCCCCTGGAAGGCTTTGTTGGCATCGGCAGAAATATCTCCCAGGCCGGATCGGACCTTGTTCGCAATCCATGCGGCTGCGTTTAGCACTTCGTTTCTGGAATTGACCTTCTTGGAATATTCCTTGGCATCTTTTGGATTGACTGGATCTTTCACTGTGACTTTTAATATAAAGCCCTCTCCTTTTGGTTCAATCGACCCCGCGATAAACTTGGCGATCCCTTCTCTGGCGCTGATGAGCTGAACCGTTTGAGAATCCAGCTTGCCGCCGGAATCCGGAAACACGTCCCTGGCAATTTCCTTCGCTTCATGCCGTTGGTATATGGAAATGAAGGGCGCTCCTCCCAGTCCGATATTCACAGCCTGCTCAAGGGCGCCATCAAAGACCGCATCTCCTGTTTTATTCTGAAAATCGGCACCGAGAACCGATATGGGCGCAGGGCCTCCTCCTTGCTGGCCTCCCGGCGGTTTGTGCGTAAGCCACCAGATACCTGTCAAGACCAATGCGACAACCAATGCGGCCGCGACTGGGAGCCGCCATTTTCTGAAACCAGACTGGGGCTCCCCAACAATTTCTTTCTGGAGATTTCGAACATCATCGATAAAAATCTCGATGCTTTGATATCTTTCTGCCCGTTCTTTCGCCAAAGCTTTATGAAGTATGGGTGCAAGAAAGGAATTGATCGACTTTGGTGATACCTGTGTTTGAGGAGCCGGATCTTTGAGAATGGAGCTTAGCGTTTCGATGGCACTGGATTTCGAAAACGGATGGCTTCCGGAGATCATCTCTTGCAGGATGATACCCAAGGAAAAAATGTCGCTCCTTGCATCCACTTCTTCCCCCCGTGCTTGTTCGGGAGACATGTAAGCGATCGTACCCGCGATAGCACCCTGTTCTGTGATGGAAGACTGGGTGAGTGTGGCGGCAATATTCTCTTGTCCCTTGGGAAGAACGCGTTTGGCCAGACCGAAATCCATGACTTTGATATGGTTTTGGGGTGTGATCATAATGTTGGCAGGTTTTAAGTCGCGGTGAACGACCCCCCGTTTATGAGCTTCATCTAACGCTTCTGCAATTTCTAATATAATGCGAAAAACCTCTGAAAGGGAAAACGGCTCTTCCTCCATCCTATCCTTGAGTGTCTTGCCTTTCACATACTCCATGACAATGAAGGCTTTTTCTTCGGTCTTGCCTGTTTCGTATACTTTGCAGATGAAAGGATGATCCAAGGCAGCAGCGGATTTGGCTTCACGAACAAACCGCTGGCGCGTTGCTGGATCACGTTCCATCTCTTCGGGAAGAAATTTGATGGCGACCTGTCTTTCCAAGACGTCATCTGTTGCCAGGTAGACCTGCCCCATCCCTCCTTCCCCAAGAAGACGGATAATTTCATAATGTCCAATCTTGTCCCTAGGCGAAAACATGCTTCAGATTCCCTTGAAAAAACAAAGGTTATATAGCACAGGGAAAGACGAAATGTCAATTTGACAAAATTCCCTTGACTGAGATGCTATTTAAATGGTTTTATCGTCAAATATCTTTTCAGGAATTCCAAGACCAGCGGATCCATGACTTTGCGGACTTCTGGCGATCGGAGGCCGTGGCCGGCGTTTTTGAAGATCTTTAATGCATATTCGCCTCCAGCCTTTTCTATCGCGTGAGCCATAATATGGGCATGAGCGACCGGCACTTCTTCATCATCCTCGCCATGAAGAATCAAGATCGGACATTTGATGCGGACTACGCGTACTGAGGGAGATGCCAGGCGGTAGGCTTCGGGAACTAGGTCCGGTGTGCCGCCCAATGACTTCGCTAAATCCTCAGATACTCTCTTGTAGTAGGAGCTCGGCAAATCTTTGATATGCCTGTACCATTCTGCCATATTGGCCACTCCCCATCCGTGAATCAGGGCCAAGGGAGAGGTTTGGGTTGCCGCCATGACGGCCAGATAGGCCCCGTGGCTGTCGCCGAAATAGGCGATCTTTTGTTCGTTCACAAACGGCAGTTTGGCTACAAAATTGAAGGCCGCCACGATATCGTCAATGTCCTTCCCGGTTTGCTCCGCTCTGTAATCCGTGGAGAACACCGCAAATCCTTCCTGGCAGAGAAGATCGGCTATGCTCCAATCGAGCATCGCCCGTGTGTATTCCTGGTTGTCCCCGAAACCTCCATGGATGAAGATCACCGCCGGAAAAGGACCCTCACCTTCAGGTTTTTGGCTGCAGCAATAGATAGCGCTGCCATCCGAACTCTTCATGTTCCATTCTTGCAATTTTTTATCCATACGTTTATTCATCCTCATAACACAGCCCTTTAAGGATGTCAAAAACGTGCTACGACCCAAAATTGCCGATAGAACCAACAATTTGCACATTCCTGTGTCATTACGAGCACACAAGATGGCCACGCTTTGCTCGCCATGACACTTTTTATCCGCAATTCTGCCAAAAACGTTGAACAGCCGTGTCTTTTGTGATAATAGAAAAAATGATCCGGAAAAAATATGAAATCAAACATTATGGGAGGAATTGATGCGACCTAAAATCCGAATTTTCATTTGTTTTCTAACATTCATTCTGTTTATCGGCCTTGTTTCCGTTTCATCCAGCAGTCCAGAAAATGCCTCGAAACTGCAGTTCGAGCTGTCTTTCCCATCCTCGATCCAGGGAGAAACCATTACGGGCAGGGTATTTGTTATGGTTTCGAAGAATGACAAAAGAGAACCGCGTCTGCAGGCAGGATCGTGGAGAAACAGCGTTCCGTTTTTTGGTTTGGATGTGCATGAACTTAAGCCAGGAGAATCTGTTGTCATCGATGAGACCATTTTAGGCTACCCTCTGAAAAGCCTGAGCGATATTCCTGCCGGCGATTACTATGTCCAGGCTCTGCTGAACGTCTACACAAGATTCAAACGGGCCGACGGGCATGTGATCTGGGCCCATATGGATCAGTGGGAAGGCCAACATTTTAATAGATCCCCTGGAAATCTGCACAGCGCAGTCAAAAAGGTTCACATGGATCCAGCCGAGGGTTACACCATCAGCCTGAGCACGGACCAGGTGATCCCGCCTATTGAAGTCCCCGCTGATACCGAATGGGTCAAACACATCAAGTTCAAGAGCAAGCTTCTTTCGGAATTCTGGGGCCACCCCATTTATATCGGCGCTACCATTCTCCTCCCCATGGGATACGATTCCCATCCTGATGTGTATTATCCCGTGCTTTACAGGCAGGGACATTTTTCGACCCGCGCTCCTTATGGACTTGAGGGAGAAAAATCAGTCTTTTACAAAACCTGGACAGCGGCAGATTTTCCCCGTATGATCGTCGTGACTTTCCAGCATCCCTGTCCGTATTTCGACGATTCCTATGCGGTAAATTCTGCAAACTGCGGGCCTTTCGGGGATGCCATCATGGAGGAGCTTATTCCGAAAATCGAAGAGGAGTTCCGGATCATCCAAAAGCCTTATGCACGAGTTCTGTCCGGAGGCTCCACAGGAGGATGGGAGACCCTGGCTTTGCAGATCTTTCACCCTGACTTTTTTGGTGGGGCGTGGGGTTTCTGCCCCGACCCCATAGATTTCCGGTATTACGGTCTAGTCAACATCTATAAAGATAACAACGCCTTTTTTATCGAGTCCGGATGGATGAAGCCGGAACGCCCGCTGATGAGGGACGGCCACGGACAGGTCCTGGTCACCATGCGGGAGATGAGCCAGATGGAAGCTGCGCTCGGAACGAAGGGAAGGTCCGGGCAGCAGCTGGACATCTGGCAGGCCGCTTATGGTCCGATCGGAGAGAACGGGTACCCCAAGCCGCTGTGGGATAAATTGACCGGGGAGATCGATCGTGAAGTGGCCTTATACATGAGAGATCGCTATGACCTTGTGTACTATCTCAAACAGCACTGGGTAGAGATCGGTCCTAAGCTGGTAGGCAAACTGCACTTGATATGCGGGGACATGGATAATTACTACCTGAACGAAGCCGTGTACGAAATGGAAACATTCCTGGAGAACACAAAAAACCCGTATTATGCCGGATCATTCCGGTACGGCCGTCCCAGAAAAACCCATGGGTGGTCGCCTTTCGGAAGGACCACCGGTGAGCTGGAAAAGGAGATGGCCGCACACATCACCAAAAACGCTCCCCCCGGCGAAAACACCTCCATGTGGAGGTATTAAATTGGGGACAGGATACGTTTTCACCAATTTAATTTTAAATTGAATTTGGTGCCGGCGAGGATATTTGCCGGTTACTTAATTTCCAGTAGAACGACCGATTTGGGTGGTAAGGCGATTGCCAATCCTGCCTCTTTTATTTTTGCATCATTAAATTCTGCAGGTTTGATGGCTTCTGGTTTTTCGAACGTGTTGTGATCCGTCATTTCTCTGGAAGTAAGAATCCTGCCGGTTACAGTTTGAGGGGAAAATCCATGCAGTTCACACTTGAGTTTCTGGGATTTGTTCGGATCCAGATTGCACAACGAGATGTGAATCTTACCATCCTTGTCTTGGGAGGCTGATGCACTGATCGCAGGAATGCTGTCTTTTTTGAACTCATACTTAGTACAGTTGAGCTGGATTGGCAGCAGGATTGCATCCTGGTGGACTTTGTACATGTCGAACACGTGATAGGTGGGTGTGAGGACCATTTTTTCTTCCTTGGTCAGGATCACGGCCTGCAGCACATTAATAGTTTGGGCAATGTTGGCCATCTGAACGCGGTCACAGTGTTGGTTGAAGATGTTCAAGGTCAGGCCGGCCGTCAAAGCATCTCGCAGGCTGTTTTGCTGGTACAAAAAAGAAGGATTGGTTCCCGGTTCCACCTCATACCAGCTTCCCCATTCATCCACAATCAATCCCACCCGTTTTTCTGGATCGAAACGGTCCATGATGGTGGAGTGCCGGGTTAAGTACTCATCTATCTGTAGGGCTCTTTGCATATTGTCGAACCAATCGGCCTCACCGAACTTCGTTGCTGAATTTTTGTTCCTCCATCCTCCCGGCACAGTATAGTAGTGATAGCTCAATCCATTCATCATGCCGCCGGCTTCCCGCATCAAAACCTCGGTCCAGTAGTAATTGTCGCTATAGGCGCCGCAGGCGATCCGGTAAATTCTGTTACCTGGAAAATTGTGCACATAGGTTTGATAGCGGCGGAAGATGTCTGCATAAAATTCGGGCCGCATGTTCCCGCCGCAGCCCCAGTTTTCGTTGCCTATGCCGAAATATTTCAGCTTCCAGGGTTTCTCTCTGCCGTTTTTGCGGCGGAGGTCGGCTATCGGGCTTTTCCCCTCGAACGTGATGTACTCGATCCACTCCTGCATCTCTCGAACTGAACCGCTTCCAACATTCCCGCAGATGTAGGGTTCACAATCGAGTTGTTCACACAGATCCAGGAATTCGTGGGTGCCGAAGTGGTTGTTTTCGATTACATTACCCCAGTGGGTGTTGATCATGGTGGGCCGTTTGTCCCTGGGACCGATGCCATCTTTCCAGTGGTACTCATCGGCAAAACATCCCCCTGGCCAACGCAGCACCGGAATTTTGATATTTTTTAGCGCCTTGACCACATCGTTCCGGATGCCTCGCGTGTTAGGAATAGGGCTGTCCTCACCGACCCAGTATCCCCCATAGATGCAGCCGCCTAGGTGTTCGGAAAAATGCCCGTAAATGTTTTTGTTGATGGTGTTCTTCCCCAGGTCCACATTGATGATCAATGCATTCGTGGCCGTTTCTTTGCCTACTTTATAAGTTGATGACAGCAAGAGGCCAATACAGATTACAAAAGCGACCGTTAAAAAAAATGAAGCTTTCCGGAAGTTCATAATCCCTCCTTCCCATTGTCTAACTTCTTTTCGTAAAAAATGGAGCCAAATCAATAATCTTTTAATCGAATTTATCAAGAGCTCTATTTGCGAATCAAGAGTAACTGAATTCGAACAAAATAAAAATAGGTGAAAACGTATCCTGTCCCCAATTATTG
>CAZOJY010000030.1:12413-25781 GCA_964580235.1 uncultured Eubacteriales bacterium
GTCCCCAATTATTGAGTGGAGAATTTGAAGAGGGTGCGGCTGAGGTATTTGGCGCCGGGCTGAAGGATGGTCGACGGGAAATTCGGCTGGTTCGGGGAATCGGGGAAGTGCTGGGGTTCCAGGCAAAATCCGTAGTGTTTTTCATAAACTTTTCCTGCTTTTCCCGTGATCGTTCCATCCAAAAAGTTGCCGCTGTAGAACTGGATTCCCGGCTCTGTGGTGTGGACTTCCATAACCCGCCCGGATCCCGGTTCATAAACCCTGGCTGCCAGCGCCATCTTCCCGCCGCCGCTGCGGAGCACGAAGTTGTGGTCGTAGCCGCCCTCCACCTGATCGATCCGCTCACCTATAGCATGAGGCGTCGTGAAATCCATCGGCGTCCCCGCTACATCCCTTATCTCTCCTGTCGGGATCAACTCGGCATCAACGGGCGTGTACTTGTCAGCCTCGATCGTCAACTCATGGGAGAGAATGTCTCCCTCTCCCTGTCCGGCCAGATTGAAATAGCTGTGATGGGTAAGATTGACTGGTGTGGCTTTATCCGTCTCTGCTTCGTAGGTGATCCTCAACTTGTTGCTGTCGGTCAACATGTAGGTCACAGCACAGGCCAGATTACCGGGGTACCCTTCCTCGCCGTCTTTGCTGAAATACACAAATTTGACACCCACCGTCTTTTCATCCTTGAAGGGTTCGGCCTGCCATAGAACCTTGTCGAATCCCTTGATGCCGCCGTGGAGGTGATTTTCCCCGTTGTTTGTGGCCAAGGTGTATTCCACCTTGTCCAGGGTGAATTTTCCCTTGGCGATCCGGTTGGCGTATCGGCCGACGGTGGCTCCAAAATAGGGCGAGGCGGCCATGTACTCCTCTAAAGAATCACAGCCGAGGGTGATATCGGCAATATCGCCGTTCCTGTCAGGAACACCCAGCGATACTAGCGTAGCCCCGTAAGTCATGATCTTTGTCGACATTCCCTTCCCGTTTGTCATGACATACAAATCAACCTCCTGTCCATCGGGCAGCTTCCCGAATGCTTGTTTCTGAATATTCATGCTTGGTTCTTCCTTCAGTTGATTTTCTTCTGCCATTTGATCAGTCTCTCCCTCTGGCGTTGTTTTTTCTCCGCAAGAAACAAGGAACACTCCCAATCCGAAAAGAAAAAACAATATAAAGATTGAATGATATTTTTTAATCATTGTAACTCCTTTTCATTTCCCTAACTCATGCATTCAGGGAGATCATCATACACCAAGAGGGGCCCCTCCTCAAGAGGGGTACCTTAGGAATAGGGTGGCACCTTGTAGGACCCCCCTTAATCAGGTAAAATGCCAGCGTTTGACTAAAAAACAATGGATAAAGAGGAAAGAGGAGGGCACATGAAAAACAGAAAGACACATATCGGATTAATCCTTATAGGTATCTTGGCCGCATGCCTGGTCACCCAAGTTCAAGCGGAAAATCAGGACCGATTCAATGAGAAACTTCTGAAAGATTTCTCGTTCCGAAATCTCGGGCCCTACCGCGCGGGGTCCTGGGTGACAGATTTTGCCGTTCCCGAATCCCCTGCCAAGCCTCACCTTTACACCTTTTATGTAGGCACGCGGAACGGCGGTGTCTGGAAGACCACGAATAACGGGACGACTTTCGAACCGATCTTCGATGCCCAGGACAAACTTTCGATCGGGGCTGTAGCCCTAGCACCCACAGACCCGGATATCGTTTGGGTCGGCACTGGGGAGGTGGCCTGCGCCCGCAGTTCCTATTCCGGCGACGGGGTGTACAAATCGACTGACGAGGGTAAAACCTGGCAGCACATGGGACTGCGGGACTCCCATCACATCGCTCAAATCATCGTCCATCCTAAGAATCCGGATATCGTGTATGTCGCCGCCATGGGGCACCTTTATACTTCGAACGAGACAAGAGGTGTGTTCAAGACAGCTGACGGTGGAAAAACCTGGCAGAAGGTCCTGTACATCAACGAAAAAGTCGGGGTGATCGATCTCGTGATGAACCGAAGTCATCCCGATGTGCTTTATGCAGCCGCCTACGAGAAATACCGGTATCCCTGGCATTTCGAGGAGGGAGGGCCGGAAAGCGGCATCTACAAAACCGCGGATGGGGGAAAGAACTGGACCAGGCTGATGGAAGGACTTCCCAGCGGTAAGATCGGCAGGATCGGACTGGACATCTACCAAAAAAATCCAGATATCCTCTACGCCGTGGTCGAAAACGCCAACATGAGACCGCCATTGGAGGAAGAAGCCGAAATGGACCGCGGCCGGGGACTCGAACCTCAGGAACGGATGATCGGCGGCGAGGTTTACCGAACGGATGATGCCGGGATGAGTTGGCGAAAGATGAATGACCTCAAAGACAATGTCGGCGGGAAAGCGGCCTATTCCTTCAACATCATCCGTATCGACCCGGAAAACGATATGAACATCTTTGTCACCAGCATCTGCCTGGCCAACTCCACGGATGGGGGCATGAGCTGGCACGATATCAACTGGCCGCCCAGACGCCTGTTTGTATCCATGTTCGGGGATGTGCGCACCCTGTGGATCGACCCCGAAAATTCCGACCGTATGATCCTGGGAAGCGACGGTGGCGTTTTCCTCTCCTATGACGGAGGAAAAACGTGCGATCATCTCTACAACATCCCTCTAGGCGAATTTTACGCTATCGGGGTGGACATGGAAGATCCTTACAACATCTACGGCGGGCTGCAGGACCACGATTCCTGGAAAGGCCCGAGCAGTGCATGGTCAGGACAGATCATGCTGGAGGACTGGGTCACGGTCGGGACCGGCGACGGGATGTACAACCAGATCGATTCGGAAAACGGCCGCTGGGTATACAACGCCCTGCAGTTCGGCGGTCATCAGCGAACAGACCAGAAGCTGGGCACCCGGACCAATATCCAGCCACGCCGAGAGGAGGGAAAGGATCTCTACCGGTTCAACTGGTGCCCGCCGATCCGGATATCTCCCCACAACAGCCAGGTAATCTACACAGGGACACAGATGCTGATGCGTTCGGAAAACCGGGGGAACGATTGGGAAGAGATCAGCCCTGACCTGACTCTGAACGACCGGGTCAAAATTGCGGGGCGGGGTCACATCCAGTACTGCACGATCACTACGATTTCCGAATCTTCGGTGAAAGCCGGCATAATCTGGGTGGGAACCGACGACGGGAAGGTCTGGTTCACGCGGGATACAGGCAAAAACTGGGAAGAGATGTCACAAAAGATCCATGAGGCTGGCGGTCCGGAGGAACTCTGGGTCAGCCGCGTTTTCGCCTCAAGTCATAAAGCAGGCACAGCTTATGTCACCAAAACAGGGTACCGCAGAGACGACTTCCGCCCGTTCATCTTCAAAACATCGGACTTTGGTGCGACCTGGACATCGATCGCTAGCAACCTGCCCGATCTGCCGATCAATGTCGTGTTCGAAGATTACAAAAATCCAGATCTTCTGTTTGTGGGAACGGACGGCGGTGTGTTCGTTTCGATCGACGGCGGGAAAAATTGGGTGCCTTTCAGGAACAACATGCCTTCAGTTCCGGTGCATGACCTTTTGATTCATCCTCGGGAGAATGACCTGGTGGTGGGAACCTACGGCCGGGGCCTATTCGTGACCGACATCGAACCTCTCCAGGAACTGAGTGCCGAGGTCCTGGAAAAAGATGTGTATTTTTTTGAGATCGAACCTAAGGCGCAGCACGTCACCCGCGGGTGGGGCAACTATCATCTTTATGGGGACAGACACCTGTCCACACCCAACGAACCGAACGCGGTCACTATCCATTATTATTTAAAAGAATCAACCAAGGACGACGTCACAATTTTGGTGATGGACTCTGAAAATAAAACAATCCGCAGGCTGGAGAGCAAAAAGTCAGCGGGATTGAACAGGGTGCTCTGGAATATGCGGCCGTCACCTCCGGAGAGGCAGCCGGGCCAGCGTCGATTTTTCGGCCGCGGCGCAATGGTCGACCCTGGAGAATACACCGTTATTCTAAAAATTGGGGACAAGAAATTTACCCAAAAAGCAGTCATCACCAAAAGAACGGGCTGGGCCATCGGCCCCTTCCCTTCGACAATTAAATAAAGGGGTCGCGTCTCAACATTTGACATTTGTTGCCAACAAGAAAAAAATTGTTAAGAGGATAACCGAAAGAAAAATGTCAACTGTTGAGACGCGACCCCTTTTTATTTTTAGGAGGAAAAATGAAAAAACATTTCTTCCCATTTGTTTGCATTAGCTTAGCGCTGATTTTTTTCTGCTTGTCCTGCAGGCAAAAGTCCAAGATAGATTATCCTGTCAATCCCGTTCCTTTTACCGCTGTTCATTTCAGCGACAATTTCTGGCTGCCTCGGATAGAAACGAACCGGTCCGTGACCATCCCTTACGCCTTTTACCAGTGTGCCGAGACCGGCCGGATCAAAAACTTCGAAATCGCTGCCGGAATGGAGGAAGGTGGTTTCTGCACGGTCTACCCTTTCGACGACTCCGACGTCTACAAGATCATCGAAGGTGCCTCTTATGCCCTCAAAGTGCATCCGGACCCTGAACTCGGCAAGTATCTGGATGCATTGATCTCAAAAATCGGCGCGGCCCAGGAAGAGGACGGCTATCTATACACCGCCCGGACCATTTTTCCCAATCCTCCGAAAGTCCGCTGGGTAGACACAAAAGAGCGGTGGTCCAATATGTATCTTGGCCACGAGCTCTACAATGCCGGACATATGTACGAGGCGGCCGTGGCCCATTATCAGGCAACCGGCAAAAGGACCTTTCTAGATATCGCATTGAAAAACGCTGACCTGGTCGAAAGCGTGTTCGGCCCGGGCAAAAAGATCGGCGTGCCCGGCCATCAAGAGATCGAGATCGGGCTGGTCAAGCTCTACAGGGTGACTGGAGACAAAAAATACCTGGACCTGGCCAAATTTTTTCTGGACGAGCGCGGCTATCCGCATGGACGCAAGCTCTACGGTGAATACTCCCAGGATCATAAGCCCGTGACCGAACAGACTGAACCGGTCGGCCATGCTGTCAGGGCGGCATACATGTATTCGGGTATGGCCGATGCGGCAGCCCTTACGGGTGATGAAGATTACAAAAAAGCGCTCGATATCCTCTGGAACAATGTGGTCGGCAAAAAAATGTACGTCACAGGAGGGATCGGCTCCAGGGGGGGAGGGGAGTCTTTCGGCAATGATTACGAGCTTCCCAATGCCTCGGCCTACAGCGAAACATGCGCCTCGATCGCCAATGCTCTGTGGAACCACCGGATGTTTCTCCTCACAGGCGATGCCAAATATCTCGATGTCCTTGAGCGCGTGCTTTACAACGGTATCCTCTCTGGGATCGGTCTGACCGGTGACCGGTTTTTCTACACCAACCCACTCGCAAGCTACGGTCAGGACAAGCGCAGCCTGTGGTTCACCTGCGCCTGCTGCCCGTCCAATGTCACACGATTCGTTCCATCCGTTCCCGGGTATGTGTACGCCACTCACGGAAACGACCTATATATTAACCTGTTTGTCGAAAACGCGGCCGATATCCAAACAGACAGCCAGACTGTTCATGTCAAACAGACGACCGATTACCCCTGGGGCGGCAAAATTTCTATCACCGTGGACCCCGAAAAAGAACAGTCGTTCGCTGTTTCTGTCCGGATACCAGGATGGGCCAGGAATCAGCCTGTCCCAACAGACCTGTATTCTTTTTTGAAGGTGTCCGATGAAAAATCCAGGCTTCAAGTCAACGGGGAACCTCAAGATTTTGTGGTCGAAAGCGGTTTTGTCCGCATCGACCGCCGGTGGACAAAAGGAGACACGATCGCACTGGAACTTCCAATGCCCATCCGCCGGGTGCTGAGCCATGAAAAAGTCGAGGATAACGCCGGAAGAGTGGCTTTGCAAAGAGGCCCCCTCGTGTACTGCACCGAATGGGTGGACAACGGCGGCACTGTGAGCAACATCGTCCTTGACGACGTCGCCGCTCTTGTCCCTGAGTTTCGCGAAAATCTGATAAACGGGGTTATCCAGATCCATGGGGTGACTTCTGCCCTAAAATATGATGAAGACGGGAAAACGCAGGTGAGGATCAAACAGGCATTCAAGGCCATCCCTTACTACGGCTGGGCCCACCGGGGACAAGGAGAGATGATGGTCTGGCTTGCCAGGGAGGAATCCAAGGCCCGCGTCCTACCGCAGCCCACAATAGCCTCCACGAGCAAGGTGAGTGTATCCAGAGACAAAGACGGCACGGCCGTCAACGATCAGTGGGAGCCGGCCGATTCCAACGACCACTCCAGGCCCTATCTCCACTGGTGGCCCAACAAGGGGACCAGGGAGTGGGTTCAGTACGATTTTGCCGCACCGGCAACAGTTTCGGAGGCAGAAGTTTACTGGTTCGACGACACAGGACAGGGGGAATGCCGCGTGCCAGCATCGTGGCGCATCCTGTACAAAACCGGGAAAACCTGGAAGCCGGTAGCAAACACAATCCCATATGTTGTGGAAAAAGACAAATTCAACAAAGTCCGCTTCAATCCGGTCCGAACCTCGGCCCTCAGGCTGGAAATCCAGCTTCCGGAAAAATTTGCGGCCGGTATTCACGAGTGGCGGATTAGATAATTGACATCGAGCACACGCTGAGTGTAAATATAATCAGTTTGAATTTTATCGTGAAAGACTGAGCTCCATGCAAGGACTGCAACCGCTGGACTGGATCGTATTGGGAATCTATTTTGCTGTGATTTTCGGGATCGCCTGGTGGGTTATCCGGCAAAAACAGGAAACCACATCGGAATATTTCCTGGCCGGCCGCCACGTGGGCTGGTTTGTGATCGGGGCTGCAATCTTCGCCTCGAACATCGGGTCGGAACACATCGTCGGACTGGCGGGAACGGCGGCCCACACAGGCGTAGCCATGGGACACTACGAGCTCCACGCCTGGTGCATTTTGTTACTCGGCTGGGTGTTCGTACCTTTCTACATGCGCAGCAAAGTCTTTACCATGCCGGAATTCCTTGAGATGCGCTACTCTCCCACCGCGCGCTGGTTCCTCTCCATCATCTCACTCATTGCTTATGTCCTGACCAAAGTCTCAGTCACGGTCTATGCCGGAGCCGTTGTTTTCCAGACGCTTATGGGCGTGAAGTTTTGGACCGGCGCGCTGATCACGGTCATCCTGACAGGAATCTACACCGTTCTTGGGGGATTGAAGGCCGTCGTGTACACCGAAAGCCTGCAGGCCATCGTCCTTCTGCTGGGATCCATCACAGTCACGATCATGGGTCTTGTAAAGATCGGCGGCTGGGGCAGCCTCGTTTCCATTGCCGGAGGAAACCACTTCAATCTTTTCTTGCCGCTGAACCATCCAGAATTCCCGTGGCTCGGGATGCTGTTGGCCCCTCCGATCGTCGGTATCTGGTACTGGTGTACCGACCAGTGCATCGTCCAGAGAGTATTGGCGGCAAAAGGGGAAACTCAAGCAAGGCGCGGATCCATCTTTGCCTCCTACCTGAAACTTTTCCCGTTTTTTATCTTTTTCATCCCCGGCATCACAGCCTATGCCCTCGTGAAGACCGGGCAGTTGAGCCTTGGCGCTTCTGACCAGGCGTTTCCCGCTTTGGTGAAGACCCTTCTCCCGGTGGGATTGAGAGGGCTTGTCGTCGGAGGACTGTTGGCAGCTCTGATGAGCTCTCTGGCTGCAGTATTCAATTCCTGCTCCACTCTTTTCACGATGGACATCTACAAAAAAATAAGACCCAAAACGACGGAGAAAAAACTGGTGATGGTGGGCCGGATCGCAACAGGAGTCGTGGTCGTTTCGGGTATTCTCTGGATCCCCTTCATGAAATATATTTCAGGGGAGCTTTATCATTATCTACAAAGCGTTCAGTCTTACATTGCGCCTCCAATCACGGCCGTGTTCCTGTTGGGAATATTCTGGAAACGAATCAACGCAAAAGGAGCGATATCCACCTTGATCGGCGGGTTCGCCATCGGGATGATCCGCCTGGTTGCCGAGCTGAACAAGGAACATCTAGGAGGAGCTCTTTACAAATTTGCCGATGTTAATTTCCTGTATTTCTGTTTTTACCTGTTTGTGGCCTGTGTGGGAATAATGGTGATCATAAGTTATTTGACCCAGGAACCTTCCTACGAAAAAATCCAGGGATTAACCTATGGAACCACCGTGGCTGAAGATAAAAAAGCTTCAAGAGAAAGCTGGAACAGAAGAGATATTATCTTGTCTCTGATAGTTCTTATCATTATCGCGCTGGTGATGATCTATTTTTCTCCCCTTATCATCGCCAAATGAACGTATAAGGCAACAGAATATGATGAACTGCTAATAGATTTATCAGAGGAAAAAATGAGTAAGTATGCTTTGGGTTTGGATTTCGGGACCAATTCAGTCAGATCCCTGCTGGTTGATGTGGCAAGCGGTGAAGAAATCGCCACATCGATCGCCGCATATAAGACGGGAGAGGACGGCATCGTCCTGGATCCGGCTGATCCCCATCTCGCCCGGCAGAATCCCCGGGATTACCTCATAGGACTTAAAGCCTGTGTCCGGGAGGTCATTGCTGAGGCAAAAAAAGTGGACAGCCATTTCGATTCCAGCCAGGTCATCGGCATCGGCATCGACACCACCGGTTCCACTCCTATGCCGGTCGACAGCGAAGGAACACCCCTGTGTTTCAAGGAAAGATTCAAGAATAATCCCAATGCCCACGCCTGGCTGTGGAAGGACCACACCAGCACGGCAGAGGCGGCCAGAATCACGGAACTCGCGGCCAGAGACCATCCGGAATACCTTGCCAAGTGCGGGGGGACCTATTCTTCGGAGTGGTTTTTCAGCAAAATTTTCCACTGTCTGAATTTTGATCCCGAAGTGTTTAGGGCCGCTTACACCTGGGTGGAATGCTGCGATTACATCCCCGCTGTTTTAACAGGAACATCCCGGCCGGAAATGATAAAACGGAGCCGGTGTGCGGCTGGACACAAGGCCATGTTCAGCAGCCAATGGGGCGGACTTCCGGCCAAAGAATTCCTGGCTAATCTCGATCCCAGGCTCGGTGATCTCCGCAGCAGACTCTTTGAAGAGTCGTTCACTTCGGATATTAGAGCAGGATTTTTAATGCAGGATTGGGCAGAAAAACTCGGACTCCCGGCAGGCTTGCCTGTCGCTGTCGGGGCTTTTGACGCCCATCTGGGTGCAGTGGGGTCTGGTGTGGCCCCTGGCAAGCTGGTCAAAATCATCGGGACGAGCACGTGTGACGTGGCAGTCTGGCCCAGCCGCGAGCCGCTGGCCGACATTCCCGGTGTGTGCGGCATCGTGGACGGCTCGGTGCTCCCGGGCTATTACGGTCTGGAAGCCGGGCAATCCGCCGTGGGAGATATTTTCAACTGGTTCGTAAACTCCATCCAGCCCGGGGGAACAGGCAAAGGCTCCCATAAGGTCCTGACAGAAGCCGCAAAAAAAATCAAGCCTGGGCAATCCGGCCTCTTAGCCCTGGACTGGAACAACGGCAACCGGACCATTCTTGTCGACCAGAGACTGACCGGACTTCTGCTCGGCCAGACTCTGCACACCAGACCTGCAGAAATATACCGAGCTCTGATCGAAGCAACGGCCTTCGGTGCACTCACGGTCATAAACAGGTTCGAGGAATACGGTGTGAAAATTTCAGAAGTGATAAACTGCGGGGGAATCGCTGAAAAAAATCCCCTGATCATGCAGATCTATGCCGATGTGATGGGCCGGGAGATGAAAATCGCCCGGTCCGCCCAGACGTGTGCCCTCGGATCGGCCATAGCCGGTGCTGTGGCGGCAGGGAGGAAAGCAGGAGGCTACGGAAGTTTTCCCGCGGCGCAGGATGCCATGTGCGGCACAAAAAAGTTATCATTTAAACCAAATCTTCAAAATCATGGAGTTTATCAGGATTTGTATAAACTTTACAGCCAGCTTCACGATGCTTTCGGCCGGAAGGACTGGTTTGGGCCGCTCTACAACGTCATGAAAGACCTGCTTAAAATCCGTGAAATCCAAACCAGGGGGAAATGATGCTTTCAGAACTCAAGGAAATGGTCTGGCAAGCCAATCTGGATCTGGTAAAATACAACCTTGTCGCCCACACATTCGGAAATGTCAGTGGGATGGACCGGAAGCAGGGATTGGTTGCGATCAAGCCCAGCGGTATGGCCTACAAAGAGCTGATGCCTGACGATATGGTGATCGTCGACCTGGAGGGGAACAAAGTTGACGGCCGGTTCAATCCTTCCTCGGACACTGCATCGCATATCGAAATATACAAGGCTTTCCCTGGAATTTCCGGCGTCACGCATACCCACAGCGAATACGCCACGATGTTCGCCCAGGCCAACAGGGAAATCCCCTGCCTGGGGACAACCCACGCCGACTATTTTAACGGTCCTGTTCCGGTTACCCGGATGCTGACAGAAAAGGAGATCACAGAGGGCTACGAAAAAAACACAGGATTAGTGGTTACCGAACAGCTCTCGGATCGCGATCCTATGGAAATGCCTGGGGTTCTGGTTGTGGGCCACGGCGTCTTCACCTGGGGAAGATCACCTGATGAGGCTGCCCTGAACAGCTTGATCCTGGAAAAAGCCGCCAAAATGGCATGGGGGACCCTGATGCTCGATGCCAGGTGTAAAGGAATTCCCTGGAGCTTGTTGAACAAACATTTCCGGAGAAAACATGGGCCGGATGCCTATTACGGCCAGAACAAAAAGGGAGAAGAGAAATGAAAAATCTTCCGGATAGCAACCTGGGAATCGTGGCCGTCAGCCGCGACTGTTTCCCTGTGGAGCTTTCAAAATCGAGGCAGGAAAATGTTCTCAAAGAATGTGCGGTAAAAAAAATTCCGCTGACCGGGATCGACATCGTGGTCGAAAACGAAAACGATGCCTTAAGAGCCCTGGAAGAGCTGAAAAGCAAAAACATCAACGCGCTTGTTATCTATCTGGGAAATTTTGGGCCAGAGGGTCCCACAACCCTGATCGCTCAGAAATTCGATGGTCCTGTGATGTTCGCGGCTGCGGCCGAGGAAACTCAGGATAATCTCATGAACGGGCGGGGGGATGCCTTCTGCGGGATGCTGAATACTTCTTACAATGTGGGGCTGCGGAAGCTCAATCCCTACATTCCAGAATATCCTGTCGGCACGGCAGAAGATGTCGCTGATAAAATCGCCGAGTTTATCCCGGTAGCCCGGGCCATCAACGGCCTGAAGAAACTCAAGATTTTTGCATTCGGTCCGCGGCCTCAGGATTTTCTGGCCTGTAATGCCCCGATCAAACCCCTGTATGACCTGGGAGTAGAAATCATGGAAAACAGCGAATTGGACCTGTACGACATCTTTCTCAAGGCCAAGGGGAATCCGGCCATAAAGGGAGTTGTGGAGGACATGTCAAAGGAGCTGGGCAAGGGAAACGCTTATCCTGATTTACTGGAGAAATTGGCTCAGTATGAAGTGGCGCTGACAAAATTCCGCGAAGACCACCTGGGCGCTTCGGAGTTCGGCGTATTCGCAAACAAGTGCTGGCCGGCGTTTGAAAGCTATTTCGGGTTTGTTCCCTGTTATGTGAATTCCCGCTTAGCCGCTCAGGGGATACCAGTTTCCTGCGAGGTGGATATCTACGGGGCATTGAGCGAATACATGGCCACGTGCGCCACCAAACTCCCGGCCACGCTCCTGGATATCAACAACACGGTTCCCGAAGATATGTACGAGGGAGCCCGGGATCGATTTGGGGATCACAAAGCCAGCGACCTTTTTATGGGTTTCCACTGCGGGAACACAGCGGCATCGTGTTTGCTGGACGGCGCAATGAAATTCCAGCTCATCATGAACCGGCTGCTGGAAGAGGGCAAGGAACCGGATATCACGAGAGGAACGCTCGAGGGCAGGATCCGTCCGGGAGAGATAACCATCTTCCGACTCCAGTCCACCGCCGATGCAATCCTCCGCGCCTATGTGGCCGAAGGGGAAGTTATCGACATCGATCCCAAATCCTTCGGGAGCATTGGCGTTTTTGCCATCAAAGGGATGGGGCGTTTTTACCGGCACGTCTTGATCGAAAAAAGGTTTCCTCATCACACGGCAGTGGCATTTAAACATGCGGGGAAAGCCCTTTTTGCCGCAGCCCGAATGCTCGGAGTCGAGGATATCAGATTCAATTATCCTGCGGGCATGTTCTATCCGGGAGAAAATCCTTTTGATTAATGATTACCCGAACCAATCATATGAAACATAGGAATACGTCCTAATGAAGGCTGCCGTTCTAACAGACATCCGGAAAATCGAAATGAGGGATGTGCCCAAACCATCCATTCTGACAGATAAAGATATTCTGCTCCGCGTCGCCGCTGTGGGCATCTGCGGCTCTGACCTCCAGTATTATTCTGCCGGAAGAATCGGGAGCGATGCAGTTCAATTCCCTTTCATAATGGGGCATGAATGCGTGGCCGAGGTAAAAGACGTGGGGAAAGACGCTAAAAAAGTCAAAGTTGGAGATCATGTGGTCGTGGATCCTGCCGTTACCTGCGGCATGTGCGATCAGTGCCTCCAAGGCCGTTCCAACACCTGCCGCAACCTCCGCTTTCTCGGCTGCCCGGAACAGATGGAGGGAAGCCTGGCAGAATTCATTGTTTTGCCAGAATCCAACTGCTATTCCCTCGCTGAGGCTATCGATACAAAACTCGCCATACTGGCTGAACCCCTATCCATCGGTATCTATGCCATTTCTCTGCTGGGCAATTCCGCTGTCTCCTCGATCGCTATCCTCGGAGCCGGGCCGATCGGCCTGAGCGTAGGGTTAGCAGCCCAGGATGCCGGCATCAAAAAAAATTATATAACAGATAAAATTGGCAACCGTTTGGCGGCATCGCGAAACGCCGGTGCGTTCTGGACAGGAAATCCGGACCTGGAGGATATTGTCGAGAAAATCATGGCAATCGAGCCGTCAGGACTGGATGCCGTGTTCGAATGCTGCGGCGACCAGGCGGCATTGGACCAAGCCGTCAGACTTCTCAGGCCGGGAGGAAAATTGATGATCGTCGGCATTCCAGAGACCGATCGCGTTACCTTCGATGCCCACCGGCTCCGCCGCAAGGAAATCATCATCCAAAATGTCCGGCGGCAGAACGGGTGCCTCCCGGCTGCGATCGACTTCATCGCCCGGAAAAAATCGGAGTTGGATTTCATGGTAACCCATGCATTCCCTCTGGAGAGAACCCAGGAAGCGTTCGATCTGGTCGAAAACTACCGCGATGGCGTCATCAAAGCCATCATCCTTCCCTGAAGGGGTCGAGTCTCAAC
>CAZOJY010000030.1:25881-31547 GCA_964580235.1 uncultured Eubacteriales bacterium
TCTCAACTGCCGGTGAAGCTCTTTTATCTTCTGTAAGTCCTGGTCCAAAAGATTCACCGTCCGATAGACATCATCCCCATCCCTTGCGGTTCCGAATGAGACATAATTTTCCTTAACAGGGAATGCTTTGGCAATCGGATATAATCTCTTCTCCTCAATGAGATTTCCGTCTTTAGAAAAAACCATTATCTTGTTTTGTGCCCCCAAAAAAACCGAATCGGGAAAGATTTTTAAAAAAGGAAGATACCGGAACTCTCCTGGGCCCTGGCCGCTCTTAGAAATCTCCCGGAGCAGTTTCTGGCCGGGGATGGAAAACACTTCGATCTTCGACCACCCATCCACAACAAACATCTCGCTGCCGTCGAGGTTAATTCTGATTGGCTGCATCAATTCGGGAAATTCCGCCACTTTCTCTGAATAAAGAAAAACAGCTCCAAAAAGCAGGAAAATAAACAACCATATATTTTTCATGATAACCTCCGGTCAAGACCCAGCAGAAAAAGCATGCTCCTGCAGGAAATGATATATGGCCTCGGCAGCCAGCCGATGAGCGACCTTGTTCGGGTGAGAATCTGTCGGACTGCTCCACAGGACAAACGTCTTTTTGCCTTTAAAAAACGGCAGCAGGTTGACCGAATGTATCCGGTTGGATTTTAAAAAATCGACAATCTCCGTGACTTCGTCCTCGAACGGGTAGTTCTTCTCCAGTTCGAACAGCAGAGGAAAGACCGCCACCACCAACTCGATCCTGTTTTCTGAACAGAATTTCTGGATTTCTTTTAAATTTTTTTGGGCTTTCCCCCACTTTTTTTCCCTCTCAGGTCCGAAATAGCCTTCTTTGATATGTGCAACGGTATAATTATGCACGCGCTTCTTCACGATCCTTTTTTTGACAAAGCGATAGAGCCGGCAAATATCGCCCAAAGGGTCACTCTTCTCCTGCATTAATTTTTCCGTCCGCCTATCCACTACCATCGAGGCATGAGGGAGATAGGAATCATTCAGGTTGTAAAGGATCAAGAACATATCGGGATTGAATTTTTTTCCATATTTTTTGATAAAAGATTCATAATACCGGACTGACTTTGCCGGCTGGGCACAGTTGATCACCTCGTATCGTCGTCCATCCGGATTGGCATTGAGCCAGCATTCCAGATACTTAAAAGTCGTCCTGCGGTTATCCGCTACTCCCCATCCCCAGGCGAAAGAATCTCCCAAACCGATGATCCGGTATGTATTCTCCGGTTTGGAGATTGGATACTCATAATCGCGCAGGGAAAGCCCCATGGATGGGTAATTTTTATGGGAAAGCCGCTCGCGATCAATCACCTTGGAAAAGAGCTTATTTGGCGGAGGATATAAATTGCGGGCCTCTTTCAGCATCTCGGTCAACTGCTGCTGCTTTGTTTTCCTGCTGCGCAGATGTTCGATCAAGCGCAGACCGATTTCCATAAAAACCAGAGTGAAAAGAACGGCGAGGACTACCGCCAGCCCCTTGAAGAGGAGCCCTCTTTTTGCTTTTTGCGTGGTCATTATCACAGAATGATAATGGATTCGGGTTAGATTTTCAACCTGATGTTTGACCCCTGCAAACGGCTGTGGTATAAGCAGTAGTCTGCAGTATAAGCCATTGCAATCATTCAATACAACCTAAAGGAGCCGTCCTATGAAACACCAAAAAAATCTCTTCATTCTGACAGTCCTTTTTGTAGGGGCCGTCCTTATTTTCGCCGTCTCCCCTTCGGCTGCGTCTACCCTAGGCTATTACCGTTATCCAGCCCTTCATGAAAACACGCTGGTGTTTGCGGCGGAAGGAGACATCTGGACGGTGGAGATCCAGGGAGGAACGGCCAGGCGATTAACCACTCATCCCGGCGAAGAAACCCATCCAGCTATTTCACCTGATGGACTGACTTTGGCGTTCTCTGCCACCTATGAGGGGCCGACAGAAGTCTACACCATGCCTCTTCACGGGGGCGTGCCCATCCGGTGGACCTATGAGGCCGATTCATCCATCGTGGTCGGGTTTACTCCGGATGGCCGCCTTATCTACACAACACGGACATTTTCGACTCTTCCAAATCCCCAGCTTGTCACCATCGACCTCAAAACCGGGTCGAGAAGTCTGATCCCCCTCAGTCAAGCCAGCGATGGCTGTTATGATGCGTCAGGGCAGACCCTCTACTTTGTCCGTCCTGGTTTCCACAACAATAACACCCAGCGTTATAAGGGAGGCACGGCCCAAAATATCTGGAAGTTTGCGGCCGGTCAAACAGAAGCCCAAAATTTAACGGGAGATTTTTTAGGAGAAAATTTTGCGCCGATGTGGTGGAACGGCCGGGTTTATTACGTTTGCGAACGGGACGGGACCTGGAACATCTGGTCCATGAATGAGGAAGGAAAAGACCTCAGGCAGCACACCCGGCACAGCGGATGGAACGTGAAATCTCCCTATCTTAACGAGGGCCGGATCGTTTACCAACTGGGAGCCGATGTGCGGGTGCTGGATGTGCGGAACGATCAAGATCAGCTCGTTTCCATTACTCTGGCCTCGGATTTTGATCAACTGCGGGAAAAATGGGTAAAGGAACCCATGGACTACCTGACATCTGTTCATGTGCATCCGACAGGAGAAAGTGTTGCTTTGACGGCACGCGGACGGGTTTTTGTCGCTCCTGTCGGAGCAGGGCGTCTGGTGCGCGCCTCCTTCAAGGAAGGCGTTCGCTACCGGGACGTGGTATTCATGCCCGATGGCAAATCCCTCCTGGCCCTATCCGACGAGAGCGGCGAACTGGAATTCGTCACGATCCCTGCCAACGGCATTGGAGAGGAAAAATCCCTGACGAACGATGGCAAAATCCTTCGTTTTCAAGGGCATCCATCTCCTGATGCAAAGTGGATCGCCTACGATGACAAAAACAACGACCTCTGGCTTTTAAACACAGAGAGCAAAAAACAGAGAAGAATCTCCACATCGCAAGAAGGGATTGGAGACATTGCCTGGTCCTCAGACAGCCGCTGGCTGACCTACACCCAGCAGGCCTCCAACATGTTTCTCCAGATCCATCTATACAATGTCGAAACCGGGAAACAAGTTCCGCTGACAAGCGACAGAGTCAACAGCATGAGCCCGGCCTGGAGCCCTGCTGGCCCGTTTATCTTTTTCCTTTCGGACAGAAATCTCCGCTCGGTCGTGGGAAGCCCCTGGGGGACAAGACAGCCCGAGCCGTTCTTCGATAGACCGATGAAAATCTACGCTCTTTCTCTCCAAAGGGGTGTAAGGTCGCCGTTTAAAACACCGGATGAATTGTTTACAGATTCAGGAGAAAAAAGCGGTTCCGATAAAAAACAGACGCAGAGGGCCAGGATTCAAATCGATCTGGACGGCATCCAGCGCCGCATTCATGAGGTTCCGGCTGCTCCGGGCAATTATTCCAATCTCGCGGTCAATGACAAAGCTCTTTTCTGGATGGAAAGAGGGGCCGGTTTTGGCTCTCCGGCTCAACTGAAATCTTTGAAAATCGGCAATAAAGACATCAAAGTCGAGACCGTTCTGGATGGAATCCGCAGCTTTGAACTCACGGCCGATGGGAAAAAACTTTTGGCCCGCAAGGGAAACGCCTTTTATGTTTTAGACGCCAGCCCCAGAAAAATTACGGATATGAAAAGAGGAGAAGTGAATCTTCGAGGCTGGAGTTTTCCGATCGATGTCCGTGAAGATTTCCGGCAGCTCTATATCGATGCCTGGCGATTGGAGAGGGACTACTTTTGGGATCCCAACATGCACGGCGTGGACTGGGACGCGATGCGGGACAAATATCTTCCGCTCGTTGACAGGGTTACGACCCGCCGGGAATTGAACGACTTGATCGGAGAGCTTGTCGGTGAGCTGTCGGCGCTGCATGTCAGTGTGCGGGGAGGCGATCTCAGACAGGGCCCCAATCAGGTGCGGGTTGCCACTCTTGGTGCTCGGTTGGAAAGAGACGAATCATCGGGCGGCTACCGGATTAATTACATCTATAAATCCGACCCGGATTATCCCGATGAGCTGTCTCCGCTTGCTGATCCCGACCTGGAAATACAGGAAGGAGATGTTATCCTGGAAATCAACGGACAAAATATTCTATCTGTCCGGCATCCCAATGTTCTGCTGAGAAATCAGGCCGGCCGTCAGGTTCTCGTTTCCATCAAATCGGAGAAAACAGGAAAGATACGTCAGGTGATTGTCACGCCAACAGGGAATGAATCGAACCTCCGGTACAGCGACTGGGAATACACGCGCCGCCTCGAAGCGGAAGAAAAAGGGAACGGAGAGATCGGCTACGTCCACCTCCGGGCCATGGGAGGAAGCAATATCACCGAGTGGTACCGCAATTTTTACCCCGTGTTCAAACGGAAAGGACTGATCATCGATGTCCGTCACAACCGGGGAGGCAACATCGATGCGTTCATCCTGGAAAAGCTGATAAGAAAGGCGTGGTTCTACTGGAAGCCGCGCGCCGGCGAACCCACCTGGAACATGCATTACGCATTCCGCGGCCATGTAGTCGTGTTGTGCGATGAAAATACCGCCTCCGACGGCGAGGCCTTTGCCGAAGGATTCAAAAGGCTGGGTCTGGGGAAAGTCATCGGCACCCGGACATGGGGAGGCGAAATATGGCTCAGCAGCAACAACCGCCTGACCGACAGGGGACTGGCAAGAGCCCCTCAAGAAGGTGTCTACGGACCCGAGAGAGAGTGGCTGATCGAAGGACACGGCGTGGACCCGGATATTGTGGTCGACAATTTACCTCATGTAACTTTTAACGGACAAGATGCACAGCTCGATGCGGCCATTGCTTATCTAAAGGAACAAATCCGATTGCATCCAGTCGATATCCCGGAACCTCCTCCCTATCCAGACAAATCGTTCACAACCAACAAGAAGAAAAAATAGTCCTGCTGGGATTTACAGCGTCTTACTTCTTCAGAAAGTTTCTGTGACTTTTTGAGACATCGATGACGGTCTCCACGGATTTTCCGTTGCGCAGAAGCTTAACGGGTACTTTTTCCAGTGCAGATATTTGTTTGTAGGCATTAGCCAGGCATTCTGCATGGCAGGTTTCTTGTTCGCCTATCTGGATAATAAGGTCACCGCCGAGAAGTACATCGTTCCCGAAGATTTTTGCGGGGATGGTCCCTCCCCGCAGTCCAGCCTTGTCTGCCGGGCTGTTTTTCTCCACATGCTGGATCAAAACGCCTCCCTCCAGGTCCTGGTTCAGCAGTTGAGACAGGATTTCTTGATCCAAGAAGATCCCTTCGAAGCCAATCCAGATCCGGTCCTCTAAAGCCAGAAGCTGTTTGGCCGTGTTAATGCTGATAACAAAACCCAAACCCTGAGAGCCGCCCGAAACGCTGAGGATTCTCGAGGCGATCCCCAGCACTTCGCCTCTTGTGTTGAAGAGGGGCCCTCCGCTGTTTCCAGAATTGATGGCCGCATCTGTCTGGATAAATTCAGCCAGGATGGTGCCGTCGTAAAGACGGTCGAAATCCCGGAATGCGCTGATGTGTCCGGCAGAGAACGAGAACTCCAGCCCGTAAGGGCTTCCGATGGCAAAAACACGCTGACCGACAGCAAGGTGGTCCGAATCTCCGAGCTTGGCATGCGCGAGGACGGGAGGATTGAC
>CAZOJY010000031.1:0-29860 GCA_964580235.1 uncultured Eubacteriales bacterium
TATAGTATTAAATCCCGGTAAAAAAAATCATGTTTATGAATAATTCAGGTTAATAAATTCTTTTGTTTTTTCAATAAAAGGAGGATACAGCTTGAAAGCATCTCCAATAAATTTAGTTATTTTGTCCCATTTGATATCCAAGTACTCAAGCGTTAAAATATTTCTCAACTCAGCAAACCGGGAAAACCTTTTTGCTGTATCTTCTTCCAGGAATCCTATTGTAAAACGAAGTAAAGTTTCCCTGTAGGTTTGAGGAATTTCCTTTTTACTAGAAGCAAGGACTATTTTTGAAATATCTATTGCTGACATAACCAGATTCTCTGCCCATCTTTCCACATTCCTTCTTTTATCATTATCCTGTATATATTCCTGTCTGGTTAATCTTTTAAACTTTTTTATATCTGCAAATTCATTTTCCAGAAATCTAATATGAATTCTTAAAATAGATTTATCCTCTTCTGAAATAGATTTAGCTCTTTCGGCAATTTCATAAAATTCCTTTGTATAGGTCCACCAGTCTACAGCTTCATAATGGGTTTTAATTAAAAGGTTAATATACAGTTTTCTGTCTTTCATGCATACATTAGTACCTGAATTAAGAACTGAAAAGAGCAAAGATGGACTGGCACGATTTAATACTAAAAAGTCAACCTTATTTGATTCCAGGATGTTTTCTAAATCTCCCCATATTTCGTGTTCTTCTGGGTATTCCCTGTCTGTTTCTAATTCACAATACTGATAGGGTTTGAAATAGACAGCAATATCCCAATCTGAAAATAACCTTTGGTTTCCTTTAGATATTGAACCAAAAACAAAGGCTAAAATCACAGAATCTTTCTCTTTAAAATACTCTTTAAGCTTCTCTATTTTTTCCTGCTGACTATTCATATTTTAAGAATACTTTAAAACCAAAACCTGTTCAACAAATTTAACAGAATTATCACCTCCATTTAAATGTAGTTATCGATCTTGTGTCTGGCAAGGGGAATTTTGAGATACTCACCTATCAAGCAGTCTAGCATGACCACTCTATCTGGAGATGGGAGCGGTGGTTTCTTTTTCGTCTGGCAGCCATTTCTCGAGCATATCGGCCAGGGCCTGCGGATTGATCGGCTTGGACAGGTAATCGTTCATGCCCGCCTCCAGGCACTTCCTGCGGTCGCTCTGCATGGCGTGGGCGGTCATGGCGATGATGGGGATGTCGTGATTATGGACTTTGGATTGAGGATCGCGGATCCGGTGTGTAGCTTCATAGCCGTCCATCTCGGGCATCTGCACGTCCATCAGCACCAGGTCATAGGGTATCAATTCCAGGGACTTGACCGCTTCCGCACCGTTGGCCACGGCGTCGCCTGATACACCCAACTTCTTCAGGATACTCAGGGCCACCTTTTGGTTCACGATGTTGTCCTCAGCCAGCAGGATGCGCACTTTTTTGTGCCGCCTTTCGCGGATCGAGTGGCGGGTTACTATGGGCCGTTTAGCTTTGCGTTTTTCCCCCGACAGGACGGTGGCCAGGCATTCGAACATATCGGATTGGCGCACGGGTTTAGTGAGATACGCAGCGAAGCCGATTTCCTCGAGACGCCGGGCGTCCCCCCGCTGTCCCAGGGACGTCATCATCACCAGCGGCGTATCAGCCAGCGCGGCATCGGCCTTGATGGCCCTGCCCAGTTCTTCTCCGTCCATGCCCGGCATCTGCATGTCGAGAACGGCAATCCGATAGGGATCACCCGCTACGGCCGCCTCTCGCATAAGGCGCAGTGCCGTTTTGCCATCGGGAGCCTCGTCCGGCCGAGCTCCCCAGGTCTTGAACTGAACGATCAGAATTTCCCGGCTAGTGGCGTTGTCGTCCACCACCAGGATACGCGCCCCGCTCACATCGGCCGGTGGGGTCAGGTCGCGCTCGTGATCGGGCTGTTTGAGGAAGCGGGCCGTAAACCAGAACTCCGATCCCTCACCCTGTTTGCTATCCACGCCGATTTCGCCGCCCATCATCTCAGTCAACTGCCTCGAGATGGCCAGCCCCAGGCCAGTGCCCCCATATTTGCGCGTGATGGAGACATCCACCTGAGAGAACTTCCGGAACAGGTTGTCCTTCTTGTCCGCCGGGATGCCGATCCCAGTGTCGCGAACCGAGAAACGTACAACAGCTTCCCTGTCCGTCTCCGAGTCCAGGCTCGCGCGCACATCGACCTCCCCTTCATCGGTGAACTTGACAGCGTTGCCCGCAAGGTTGATAAGAATCTGGCGCAACCGGCCCGGGTCGCCTTGAAGAAAGGCCGGCACATCAGGCGCAGCGG
Organism: uncultured Eubacteriales bacterium; assembly: GCA_964580235.1. Classification (GTDB taxonomy): domain Bacteria; phylum Acidobacteriota; class Aminicenantia; order Aminicenantales; family Aminicenantaceae. The sequence goes on from CAZOJY010000031.1 coordinate 2,304, forward strand.
CACAGAGAAACTCAAGACCCTTGATATGCGCCTTGAGCGCCATCATCTGGGCAAAATCGTCCAGCAGGGCGAGCAGATCGAAATCGAGCGTCTCCATCTCCAGCTTTCCCGCCTCAATCTTGGAAAAGTCCAGGATGTCGTTGATCAGCCCCAGCAGGGACTCGCCGCTCGTGCGCACTATCTCGGCGTAACGGCGCTGCTCATCGGTAAGGCCGGTATCCAACAGCAACCCCGTCATGCCGATCACGCCGTTCATTGGCGTGCGGATCTCGTGGCTCATGTTGGCCAGGAATTGGCTTTTGGCCCTGTTGGCTATTTCCGCCTGCCCCGCCAGGTCTTTGGCAACGGCAATCTGCTCCTCAAGTTTGATGTTTGCCTGCCGAAGCTCTTCCTCCGCCTGCTTGCGCTCGATTGCCATTGCCACTTGCGTGGAAACGAACATAAGAATATCCTTATCTCGTACTCCATATCTGATATCTTCAGAATAACTCTGAAGAATCAGAGCGCCTATCGTCTTCTCCTTAATCTTCAGAGGAACGCCCAGCCAATAAACCCAAGGTTCCCCTATTAATTCAACTTCGCCTTTCTTCTCAAGTTCCTTAAACTTTTCAAAGGGAGCCAGCATAGGCTTCCCTGTCCGAATGACATATTCTGTTAGCCCTTTGCTGCTCTTTCTGGGCGGAAGAGATTTTTCGATTTCATCAACAAAATAAGGAAAACTGACCATGTCGCTTTCAGAATCATAGAGAGCAATATAAAAATTCTCTGCAGGCATGAGTCCAGCTACAATTTTATGGATTGATGAGAATAGATCATCAATATTCCTAGTCAAATTTGTAGCTTCGGAAATTTTATACAGAGCAGCCTCCACCTTTTTTGCCTGATTGCGTTCGGTGATATCCTGCCCAACGGCAAGCAGCCCCTTGACATTCCCATCGACGTCTTTGATCGTCTTGTCATACCACTCGATTTGACGCTTGCTCCCATCCTTTGTCACGATGGGATTGACATTGCCCCTCGTCTGGATATCACTCACAGCCTTTTTGAAAAGAGCACGAATTCTTGTTTGGTCTCTCCCAGGCAGAAAAGTGGAGAACCAGTCCTTGCCTTTAACCTCATCTAACGAGTATCCCGAGAGCTCCTCAAGATAAGGATTGAAACGAACAATCCGGCCCTTCCCATCCAACACCAAAATGATGACCTGGGCGGTGTGAATCAAGGTCTCGGCAAAGTCCCGCTCTTGCTGCAGCACTTTTGCCGCAGACTTTGCTTCCTTCAATGATGTGATGTACTCTTCGCGGGTGGTCAACAGCTCGATAGTAAGATCGTTTTCATGGAAGTCATCGAAGGAGAACCTGTCCAGGTCTTCTTGCTTTCTTACATCAGGGCTGGCCATCAGGATGAATCCGCTGCGCGCGGGAACCCATTGTCCGATCAATGGAGTGGAACAGCCCCCGTTCTTCAAGAGAATCTCATACTGCATTCCCATGTTCCGGGCTATTGACGACGGAGATATCTTTTCCCGGGGCTCGATGGGTTCGAATATATCGAAAACCTTAAGGCCCAAAGCATTCGCAGCCCGCTTCAGCACTGGCTCGCTGGCCCATGTGATCGTCAACTGCTCGTCCGCAGCCACCACAAAAGGTGCAATCTTCCCCAGTTGATCGAGATTTATCTCAACATTGCAGATATCACGTGCCATGGAAAATCACCTCCATAGTGCATTGAGTGTCTCCTTTGTTCATGCAGGCTGTCTCCTTTACCTGGAGTTCCTCCCCGAAATGGATTCCCACACCCAGAATAAGTCCGCGCAGTACGGCGCACAGTCTTCGCTCTGACCGGTAGTGCATGAGCAGGCGGCCGTCCGGCAACTCTTCGTATTCAAAGCTCGGCGGTTTGGCGTTGAGAATATTTTTCGTTACCTGTTGGTGCACTTTGTCCATGTTCAGCAGAAACTCCCGTGCAGTCTTCCCCGCCAGCTTGAAAAAAGTGGGATATGCTTCAGCACTTATGTTCAGAACCCAGAATTTTCCGAATTCAACTAGAACTGTTTCCAGGGGAAGGCCGGAAACCTTGGAGGCCGCGTTAGCCAGGTCCAGTGTCATCTGATCGGGATATTCCTCGCTGGCCGAAAAAAACAGCTCCTCACACTTCGCGAGATCTTTTACTTTTTCCCACGCTTCTGCGCCGAACTTTGCCTCGATCAACTCTTGAATTCCCTTATTAATAATGCCTTTCATGATTCTTGTCTCCCTCTATTTGAATGGCGTTCTATGCTCAACATCTTCATACCCGCCCATCCTCTCATCATCCAAAACCAATACTTTATTCATAGTTTATTCGGATCCGGAGGCTCGATGGATAAAATGAGGTGTTGATTTTGGGGACAAGAAAAAAGTCAGGTAAAAATCGGCTTTTCCATCTTTTCTGTGATCCATGCCCACTTTTCCGCAAAAAGCTCCACACAAGCATCTGCCACGATAGGATCATAGTAATAGCCTCTATATCTAGAAATTTCCTCCAGAGCCTTTTTTATTCCAAGCGCGGGACGGTACGGCCGATGAGAAGACATGGCCTCAACAACATCAGCAACAGCGAGGATTCTCGCCTCGATCAGGATTTCCTCCCCTTTGAGTCCTGCAGGATAACCATTTCCTAACATTCTCTCATGATGTTGAAGAATAATTTCGGCAACCGGCCAGGGGAATTCAATCCCTTTTAAGATATCGTACCCCACTTGAGGATGACTTCTAACCATCGCCATTTCAGCATCACTTAACGCGGTTGGTTTGCTGAGTATCTCAGCAGGGACATAGAGTTTGCCGATATCGTGAATAGCCCCTGCCATCCGAATTCCATCGATCTGATCTTTTGAAAAGCCCATCTCTTCGGCAATCGCACAGGCAAGATTCGCCACGCGCTGCTGATGTCCCGCAGTATAAGGATCCCTGGTCTCGACAATTCTAGAGATAGCTTGTATGATCTCTTCTAAAATCCTTTGGACCTTCTCAAAACTTTGTTTGAGCTCCTTTTGTGCTGACATGCGTTCCGTTACGTCTCGAAGGACCAAAACGCTGCCAAGGTTATTGCCTTTATCGTCTCTTATGGGAGCATTGCTGTAATCCACAGGAACTTCTGATTGTTTTCTTCCCATGAGCAGAGCGTGTCCAACAAGGTTTCTGTCTTTTTTCCTTCCTGCTTTTTTTCCGGTCTTCTTAGCGTATAGCTTTGCCTCTTCAATCACTTCGATACGAAATCTGTCTTCCAGTTTTTTCCCGAGAGCATTCTTTTTTTTATATCCAGTTAAGGTTTCAGCTACAAAATTCATAAAAGTAACATTGCCTTTTTTATCTGTGGCAATTATTGCATCCCCAATACTCTCAAGGATCGTTGAAAACCAGCGCTCTCGCTCCCTCAACCGCTGTTCCATTTTGCTCTTATACAGAGCCATCTCGATAGTGGATTGGAGGTCCTGCTCTTCGAAAGGTTTGAGGAGATACCCGAATGCTTCGGTAATTTTTGCGCGCTGCAATGTCTCTTCATCTGCATAAGCCGTCAGGTAAACCACAGGGATACCGAATCGATCGCGGATAATTTCGGCTGCTTCTATTCCATCCATCTCACCTTTCAACTTTATATCCATCAGAATAAGGTCGGGCTGCATCTCGCCTGCTTTTTTTATCGCCTTTTCCCCAGACATTGCAACATCCGGAGCTTCGTATCCCAGATTATTCAGCATACTCTGGATACTCTTAGCTACAAGGCCTTCATCCTCGACAACCAAGATTTTTGCTTTTGAGAATGTTTTTCCCGTCATAAAACCGAAGGGGGCTTCGACAGAAGACTTCTTCCTCTTTATTTAGCGGGAGTCCTTGTCGAACTCGAGTATTTCAGATGGTCAACGGATAGAGAAAGTTGACAAAAAGAGAGGGATAAAATCAGAAATAAAAGAGCTTTTTTTGTGTAGACTTCTCTTTCAGAAAAATTCCCCTCAAAAGATTAGTTTATATCTTTACTTCTTGAAAGGCGATGCTTCGGCCTCTTCTTCTGTTAACTTAACGATGGTGTACACAACAGCCACAGTGGATGCCACAATGACCGCCATTCCAACAGGAGAAAGAAAGAATCCAATCAGGCCTTTCTTCTTTTTCTTCTTTTCTTGTTGAGCGGTTTTATCTGGATCAGGATTCAGGGTTATGGATATTTCTGCCGTTTCGTTTGCCTTGATTCCGATCAAATTCTCTATGTTGAAGTCTTCTTTTTCTGTGGTTATACCTGCAATGTATAAACCTTCATCGATCCTCTCTAGTGTAAAGCGGCCTTCTTTATCGGAACTGCTGCTCTCATAATAAGAACCTGTGGAAACGTTTCTCATCTTTACGACTGCCCTCTCCACCGGTGTAGCTCCGTCATCTAGATAGATAGCGCCGATTATCTTGCCATAAGAATTGGAATTAGCAGAGAGGAGACACGGAGAGAAAAACAGAATCATAGAAAAAACCAGACCGATTGCAACGAATTTTGATTGTACCTTACTAATCATTCATTCCTCACTTATTTTGAAATTCAAACTCCAAAAAATTAAACTTTAGCCGATTTTTACCTCCTTTGTAAGCACTTATTCGTATGAAGTAATGAGCAAGAAAGATGCCAATCTGTTTTTTACCGCCTCTGCCAGCCCAGCAATTACTATAATTCTCTTATTTTCAATTGCTAACAGTAAATATTTTGAATACGATACATATGGCGATCGATTATTCAACTATGGAAGAAATGCCATAATTATGGCTATAAATCCACAAAAATTAGGGAAAAAATATCTAAGTATTCTTTTTAATTCCAGCTTGGCGCTTCTGATTATTATATTGATAGTTTTTGCTGAGAGGCCGAATATATCAGAGATTTGCTTTTGTGTTAAATCTGAAAAGTAATAAAGATAAAGGATATCTGCATCTCTCGGTTTCAACTTTTTGACAGATTTTAATACGATTTTGGACAGTTCTTTTTTTTCGACATAATCATCAGGTTCAGGGCACTGAACAGGAGCAGATAAGTATTTTGGGGCCTTGTATTTCTTTTTTAAATAATCTGAAATCTTATGGGAAGTAATGGAATAAATATACGTCCCGAGCGAACTCTCCTCTCTGAATTTATTATTCCGGATGGCTTCCAAAACCCCGATGAAAACTTCCGTGCTCACATCTTCCCAGTCAGGGTTTAAGGATCCCAATGATTTCTTGACTCTGAATCTGACTTGCGGCCAGTATGTGAGTATGGTTTTTTCAAGATGCTTATCAGACATGCAATTCAAAATGTTAGATCCTTCTTGCCTGCCGATTGATAGAATAGTTATTCTTGAGTATCGAAATTTTATTTTCGTTTTTGATCGTAGGAAAGCTTGAAGAGATCAACAGCTCTGTTGACAGGAACTATCTCGAGTCTATTTTCTCCCGCTTTTGTCTCTAACGGAATGCTCAACACATTTTCACTTAAATAATCCTCCCAGACAATCTGGCCGTTAAAAAACACCGAGATCAGTGGAAATCGTTCTCCATCAAATGGCTTGAAATACAGCCACAAATTTATCTTACTTCCATCAAAGGTCAGCCGCTGTGAGAATTTACTGCCTTTATCGATCGGTGAGTTCTGTATTTTTATCACCCTAGGTGAAAGCAAACGGCTGATTCTGTTGTTTGTTTTTCGAATTTCACTGTCTTCATTCATTCGCTCGTGGTACTGTCTAATCCTCAACAGCATGTGGAGATTATCAGGATCGATTTCGAGTGCCTTGTTGTAGAAATCAGCAGAATCATAAATAAAATCTAAATTTTGAAAGGAATCACCGATGAGCTGAAGAATCTCAACATACTTCTCTTTTTTAGATTCAGGAACGACAACAAAACTTTTTTTTAGTTGACTTCCTGCTTTTGCCACCTCCCTGTAACGATTTTGCTTAAAATACAGATGAAATTTAAAGCACAGCCGATCCAAATCGTCAAAGTTAGCTTCCAGATTTTTGTCGATTAACCTCATATCCAGAAGGTAGGTTTCAAGTTCGCTAATAGCAGCCACATCGTCTTCAAGTTCAAGATAGGCCATCAAATAAGGCTCAAACACTCTAAACTCTTCCCCCATTTCTATGAGATCTTTTGCCAAGTTCAACATCAAAGACTTCTTGAGAGTACAAAATTCTGAAAAGTCTATCGATTTCTGGTCAATGATCATCTGATAAAATTTTACATTTTCCAATATATCAAGGCTTGTTTTAAAATGTCCTAAGGCTTCCCGCCGGTTTAAATACAACGAAGCATTCCTCCCCAGATGATATTCTTCTTTAGCCCTGGAGAAATCTAAAAACTCCTCCCTGGCCAGAATTTCATGTCGCTCATCGCTGGAGAGTTGCTTCTCGCCAAGAAACTTTGCATACATCCTGTAAATCCCTGCATCCTCTGGCAAGATATCCTTAATGAAATCGTAATCTTTAACGTTCATCTTCCATTCATTCAAGAGGGATAGAATTCTGTCTGTCTCCTTATTTCTTATGGCTTTTTTCAGGAGTTCCGATACAAATACTCTATCCTCTTCACCCAGTGTGTTCCACCGGGTCAGAAATATCTTCCCGACCTCAAAATGAATTTGACTGTTGTGGCCCGCGAGGATAGTGGCTTTCTTGTACTCCTGGTAAAAATCAGCATCAGATGAAGAAGGAAAATAGCTCATCCAATGGAGTGCTCGAGCCAGATAAAAATGGCCGAATTGAGAAACGGGATTGATGCTTAAGGAACGGCTAAAATTTTGGATCGAATTTCTAAGATAAAAACGATTGAGTTTACTATCCTCCTTCAAGTTTTCTACGCTGCAATCAAAATAGGCCTTTCCTTGTTCATAAAACGTAAGGTCATTGAAAGGATAAAAACGATTTGCTTTCTTTAAGATTTTCAATCTTTTCTCACTATCTTGTATCTGTCTTGCTTTATTATAAAGATGTTGGTTCCAGTAGATCAGAATATCTGCGACCCCCATAACAACAAGCAAAATCACCAAAAACCCTTTTATGCCCTTTTTCTGCTCTGTGTTTGGAGTTTTTTCATTATTTTTCTCCAGGTTTTTTTTTGTTTTCTGCAGATTATAATCGCCTCTTCTGTAAAAAACAGTAACAAACAGAAGCGAAAGAACAACGGAAAATAGCAACATGTTTGCGGGAATATGGAGGTTAAAATCGGTGATGCTGTGAATCAAAAGGGAGATAACAGCAACGATTCCTCCCAAAACAAGCCCTTTTACTTCCGGATACCGTCTTGCTTTCCAGACAAGAAAAGAATGAATAAGAATAAAAATGATACCCCCAAAAAGCAAAATAAAACCGACAATTCCGAGTTCTGCCAAGAATTCTAAATAGTCGTTGTGTGCGTGGGATAACCGTACAGGCCTCCAGACCTTTTCATAAGCAGGATAGAGAGAAGAAAAAGTCCCCAAGCCTGCCCCAAAAATGGGAAAATCCGCAACAATCGCTGTGGCATTTGTCCAGTAAACGGGTCTTCCCTCATACGGGAGTTTATCCAAAGCAAATCTTTCAATAGTGGCATTTATCCCCATATACAGAGAAACAAAAATAATAAGCATGAAGGTAATTTTAAGAAAACCTTTTACCCATTTTTGTTGATGCCTGGTTCCGCCATAGTACAAAAATGTCAATCCGAAAAACAGGATGAAGGAAAAAACAAGAAGAAAAACACCAGAGCGGGATTTGGAAAAGATTATGGCTAGAGCCATAAGAATAATTCCGGAACTTAGAAGAAGATTCTTAACAAATCCTCTCTCTGATAAGCGAAGGATCTTCTCCCTCCACTTCAAACCGGCCAATGAAAAAAGATCTATCCGGGCAATTATTAATCCGATGGTCAAAGGAATGATCATCTCTAAATATCCAGAGAAGTGATTCCGGTTGACAAATGTTCCGGTAACAGAATCTAGGTTGTATATTTTTTTAAAAAATAAAATCTTGGGATTTTTGTTGTAAAGCTCAAAGAATCCGTAAAGAGCTTCAAAAACTCCTAAAATAACCAGGGTATAAAAAATTCGCTTTATCTGGCGCATTCTGGTAACAGTTTTTACAATCAGAAAACCAAAGAGAAAATATGAAATAAGCTCAAGACCTTCTCGTGCCGTGTGAGATGGTAGTATCGAGAAACTCATAAATTCTATCTTGGAAAAGTCAACGGAGAAAAACTTTTGGAAAGAATACGTATTGGGGGAAAACATCTTGGCCATGAAACTTGGAAAAGGGATGACCTGTAAGAAAAGAAAAGCATAGAAACCTAAAAACAAGAAACGCGGCCATTTTAAAGACCGCGAAAGAAGTCCATTATTCCGAGGCTTATTCTCGATCATAAAATAGGCAGCCATCATCACAAGCACAGTGAGTTGAATCACCAATATCGACCACTCATATACCGAAGCCGCCATCATCGGGCTGAAAATAATCAATCCAAGTATCCCGTACTCAATCACTCTTCTGCAGATTCTATCCCGCTTCTCAAGAGCTTCGTTTCTTTTTTTTCTTATTATGCCGATCTTAAATTTCATGATTCCACCTTGCGAATTAATCAGAAATAAAGGAAGAATTAGAATATTTTTTCAGGGACATAAACCACATCATTTTCTTTTAATTGAATATCTTTCTTTTTCCCCTTGATAATATCTTTGAGATTCACTTTTTTAACAATCTCTTTTCCATTCTTTTCTATCCTTTTTAATAAAACTCCTCTCTTAGAGGCCCCCTCAGCAAATCCGCCGGCTTGGGCAATTGCCTGCTGAAGTGTAGGAATATTGCTTCTTTTCACTTGAAAAGCTCCCGGATTTCTGACTCGTCCATGGACATATATCGTAACTGTTTTATCCAAGGGGACATTAATAATGTCATCAGGCTCAAGGGGAATATTCAACTTGGAATCCCCTTCTAAAAATAAATCATCTATAGAGATTCTCATAATATTGCTGTTTCCATTATCTCCCTGTCTTAATATAAAGATTTCATCTCCCGCTTCAGGAGTGAGGCTTCCTGCTTGTGCAATGATCTGAAGAAGAGTCTGGCGCCCGAGAAGTTCGTAAGACCCTGGCATCCCCACTGCTCCTAAAACCGATACTTGTTTGCTCTGATACTCCCGGATAAACACGGACACCTGAGGATTTTGCAAATATTTCTCAAGCAGTTTGCTCAATTTTTGCTCAAGTTCTGTTTTGGCCAAGCCCTCGACCTCGATTTCCCCGAGCAAAGGAAGGGTAATTTTCCCGGACTCAGAAACCCGCACCGTCTGATTCAATTCATCAAGACCAAAAACACTGAATTCCAAAAGGTCCCGGGGCCCTATTTTATATTCCATTCTGAGCTCTTGCTCAGCGGGCAAAAACAGCAAAAACAGAAATAAAAGAGCCGCAGCAAAATAGATAAAGCGTTTCATTTCATTCACCCCTTTTTTAATTCCCGATATTTTCAGCGCTATAATCGCTTCCTCGGTAGTACTTGTGATACTTGGAATAATAATAATCCCCTCCTCCTTTTTTCGCCTCATTGAACAAAACGCCTATAATTTTTGCGTTCGCCCGTTTCAGATGCTCAACGGCGCTTAAAAAAGGCTTTTGTGTCGTTTTTGCTGACTTGACCAATAAAACAATGCCATCTGTCAGGGATGAGAGAATGACCGGATCACTTGCTGCAAGAATAGGAGGGCTGTCCAACAAAACGATGTCATAAAGTTTTTGGGTCTCTTCCAACAGCTGCCTCATCCGATCAGAATTAAGGAGTTCTGAAGGATTGGGAGGTATAGGACCGCTGGGAATGAGCCATACATTTTCGACATTTGTGAGCTGAACAGCATCCCTGATCGGCACCTTTCCTGTTAAAAATCCGCTTAATCCCATGATATTTCTCACCTTAAACACACGATGGAGTCGAGGCTTCCTTAAATCGGCGTCTATGATAAGGATTCTCTTTCCGAGCTGGGAGAATGCTACTCCCATGTTAGCAACATTGGATGTTTTCCCTTCTTCCGGCAGCGCACTGGAAAAAGTGATTGTCTTCGGAGGACTTCCCGCATGAGAAAGCAAAATGGAAGTTCTTACGGTTCTGTAATCCTCGGAGAGATAAAACCTTGGATAAAAATGATTGACAAGATCGATACTTTTTATTTCTTTATAGGCTTCTTTTTCCTTAGAACTTCCTTCTCCATACGAATAAGAATATCCATACCCCGAATGATAGCCGTATTTTCTTTTCCGTTTAGCCCCATCTGGAGACAGGTAGGGGATCACTCCGATAGATGGCAGGCCTGCCAACTGCTCTATTTCCTCAGGCCCTTTAATCGTATTATCCAAATATTCTAAAAGAAAACAAAGGCTGCCCCCTCCAAAAACGCTTATCAACAATGCCAGAACGAAATTCAGTTTTTTGTTTGGAGAAACGGGGCTTTTAGGAACTTTTGCTTTGTCGATTGTGCTGACACTGCTGGTTTTAAACCCGCCCAACCGTGCAGATACCAAGGCTTCATTTTCTCTCTCTACTAGAGTATTCAGAAGTTTTCTTTTGTTTTCAACCTCTATCTTCAAACTGTTGTAAAGGATGGCATTGGAGTTCATCCTGGACACATTTGTTCTTTGTTGATCAAGCAAATTCTTAAGAAATCCTTCTTTTTTCAAGGCTGAGTGGTATTCTGACTCAGCAGAATCCACTGCTTTTTTCAGCTCTTTTTTCATGCTATCCAGCTTTGCCTTGAGTTGCACCATCTCTGGATAAGTGGATTTAAAGATTTCGCTTTTCTCCTCATACTCGTTCAACATATTGGTGTATTCTGCCTTGAGCTGATGAATCACCGGATCGTTCACGAACCGGGGGACCGAATCCAAACTCGAATCTTTAAGCTCGAGATAGACTGCCTCTGCCTTGATCCGGTCAATCTGGGCCTCGGTATAGGCTTGATTTAAGTCAGCAAACTTACTGACTGCTGTGCTCTCAGTGTCGTTCAAAAAGAAAAGCTTTTTTTCCTTTCCATACCTCTGGAGTTCTCTTTCCTTCGCATCGAGATCTGCATTTAAATTTCCAATGGATTCGCTCAGGAAATCTGAGGCCTGTTGAGTCGTTTCGTAACGTTTTTCGATGGAAAAACTAATAAATTCCGCGGCAAGAGTATTGACTATCTTAGTCGCTAGAACCGGAAAGGGAGAAGTATAGCTTACCTTAACAACTTTTGTCTCACGTATCGGAGAAACCTCGATGTTTCGTCGTACTCTCTCTGCAGCAGCGGAATAAGGATTTAACTCTTCTAATAAGTCCGACTCCGTTTCTTGGGGTTTTTTGTTCGGAAAAATCCATTTCAGGGACAGGAGATTTTTTGCAAAACCGGAAATATTGAATGATTTTTTCGCTGGGCTAAATTCAGGACGTGAAGGCAGATTCAGATTTCTTGCCACTCTCTCTGCTAGAGATTCACTTTTAAGCAGGACAAGCTGGGTATTGAAGAACCTTAAATTATTGAATTGGCTGCGCAATCCAAATTCATTTTCCATACTCAATACTTTGGAAGTCTCATTTTCTATAAGCAGAGTAGCAGTGGCTTTGTATTGGGGGGTAGTCGTGAATGTCCGCATCCCTATGATTAAAAAAACAATGACTCCAGAAATAATTATCACCCATTTCCTCTTTACAATCACCCTCCAGAGCTCTAACAAATCAACCTTTTCTTCTTTTTCCTCATCAAAATCCATTTTTCTTTCTCCTTAGAAATTGGGGACAGGTACCGATTTTTTTTGAAATCGGTAACGTGTCCCTGAATTTTAAAAATCATACGTAATATATCCACCAACAAACATCCGTTTTCTACTCTCTGCGTAATAATTCGAATCTCGTTCCCAGAAATTGAGCATCACTCCTAAACCTGTATTTTTAACAATCCTGAAAACGAACCCTACCACTTGCGCACGATAAATGTCCTTCCTTTTCATCTCTTCTGTGCCGCCATCTGGAGTAGGCAGAGCGGTCGCTTCAGGATAAAAAGCTTCTCCATAACTCAAAGAATAATCAATCCTTAAGAATCTGGTTAAATAAAGAGAGATCCCAGCTCCATATCTGTCTTCATTGAAAAATATGTTGTTTGTCCAATAGGAAAAATGACAGTCTCTTTTATAATTTAGGCGAAATCCAAAACTTTTTAGTCTGAAATCAAGACCTGTATCACCAACAAGACCAGAAAAACCTTTTTTGTCTCCAACTCGCGGAGTAAGTTTTTTATAGCCCAAAGACAATTTGCCGCGCACTTTTCCTAGCAAAGGAAATTGAATCCCGCCATGAACTTGGTAAGATTCAGAATCCCTCCATTTGGATTCTGGATAGACGAATCTGTATTCTGTATACGCTGCTCTAAAAATTATATAGCTCTTTGATAAAATTCTGTAATAAAACTCAAAACTCCCGTTTCTCTCCTCACGGTTCAAGGCGAGGGAAAGATCGATATCCCCTTGGTGAATTGTGATATCTTCATAAGAAATTCTTGTGGATGAAGCCGAAATCCCGAATGATGTCCTCCAACCTGTCTCGTAAAACAGCTTCCCTACATAATTTTCAAGAATTTCATTTGCCCGTACATCAAACTCACTCGAAGCTCTCCGCCTTCTGCTGCTTTTTGAATATGTCCCTGTTAGGACAAAACGGTTGAACAATAGTAATTTGATTTCCGGAGATATGGAATTATTCCAGCGCCTTTCTCTCTTTTGTTCGTGATAATAGACAAACTCAGGATTTTCTGTCAGGGAGAGAATCAAGAAGCTGGGAAAAAGCACGTGGACTTTAACTACTGGGGAAAATGTCCCTGTGAAGTCAGAAGCAGGATCGTCTTCCCCGTGTTGATAGTATACATTGTCATCATATCCGATATCTTTTAATTGAATAAGCGGGGAGATCCTGAAGGGACCAAGACGCCATTTACTTCGTCTAACAATCTCTTTTTGTTCCAACTTAAATGATTTATATCCTTGTCCATATATAGAAAACGAAAACAATAAAGATAGCAAAAATAATACAAGCGAATGAGAAAATGCAACTAGTATTTTTTTCATTCTATCCCCTTATAAAAATTGTTTTCTATTTTCTGGTTCTCTTCCATTTTGTGTGGGCATTTCTTTTAAGGTATTTCTTTTTCCATTAGAGCTTACCCACACAAAATGGAAGAGAACCAATTTTCTAAATTTCTTAGATTTGATATTTTTCTGCGTTAAACCTTAAACCCGCCTTAAGTATTGAGTTTCCAGCTTATAAGGATAGACCCCAAATTAGTCAAATCCTCTCTCCCTGTTATATCCGATTTCCATCCCCTCCAGATTTTCTATTAAACTTCTTTCATCACACTTATAAGCAGCTCTTAATAAGGAGTTCAACTCTCTTGAAAATTGACTCATATCAATATGAAGAGGAGGAGCTATGAATATCTTCTGAAAATGAGTTGCTTTCATTCTTTCTTCATCAACCAGAGTTTCTTCATAGAGTTTTTCTCCTGGCCTGAGACCAGTAAATTTGATATCAATTTCACTATCTGCAAATCCAGATAACCTGATTAAATGCTTGGCTAGATCCGCTATTTTTATGGGCTTTCCCATATCAAGAACAAATATATCGCCACTTTTTCCGATTGTCCCTACTTGGATGATAAGCTGTACAGCCTCAGAAATTGACATAAAGTATCTTTCAACATCAGGATGAGTTACAGTAATTGGCCCGCCGCGAGCTATCTGGTTTTGAAACAGAGGGACCACGCTTCCTCTGCTCCCTAGCACATTTCCAAATCTAACACAGGAAAACTTTGTATCATTCTTCAAAGCTATATCCTGAATAATAATCTCTCCAACCTTTTTTGAGGCGCCCATAATGCTTGTTGGATTCACAGCTTTGTCAGTAGAGATATAGATGCAACTTTTTACTCCATATTTAACGGCTAGATTAGCGACATTTTTAGTACCTAAAACATTATTTTGTATGGCTTCTGATATATTGAATTCCATCAAAGGTACATGTTTATGAGCAGCAGCATGGAATATGACTTCTGGATGACTTCTCTTAAAGATATATTCAAGCCTTTCCAAATTTCTGATATCTACAATCAGTGGGCTTAAATCACAACTCTTGGATTCTCCGTTAAGCTCAGAATTAATTTCAAAAATACTGTTCTCATCCTTATCAACTAAAATTAATTCTTTGGGCCATAAAGTAACAAGCTGCCTACAGAGTTCAGATCCAATTGAGCCGCCTGCACCAGTGACCAAAATCCGTTTGTTTCTATAATGATTGGTAACTTTGGGCAGATGATTTTCAAAATTGACTACACTTCTTCCTAAAAGATCTTCAATGTTTATTTCTCTTATTTTATTTATTCTGACATTGTCATCTAGCATTTCATGCAATCCAGGAACAATTTTTACTTTAATCTTCGCTTCTTCACAGATATCCACAATTCGTCTTATATCCTTGGATGAAGTATTAGCTATAGTGATTATTGCTTCGTCTATATTATGATTTTTGCCGATTTCTGGAATTTGAGCTGAATTACCTAAGACCTTCTTGCCCTGAATCACTGTATTGAATTTAAAAGGATCATCATCCACAAATCCAACAACATTTAACCCAAGATCAACCCTCTGTTTCAATTCTTGTGCTGCCATATTGCCTGCGCTGCCAGCCCCGATCAGTAGGACTCTCATCGTTTCAATATTATTATGAGTGTTCAATTCTTCTCTCCTGGACAATTCATAGATCAACCTTTTCAGCATTCTCATCCCGGTAGATCCGAGCAAAGCAAGAAGGAATTCCAGTGTAATAATGCTTACAGGAATTCTTAATAAGGAGAGATGATTGGGAAGCAATATTCTTCCCAAAAAAAATATCACTGACACAGGAAATAGAGCTTTAAATATTAAAAACGAATCAGAAATAGAAATGTATTTCCATACGATTGAATAAACAGAAAAAGCATAAAAAAATAATATTCTCGCGATAACTATATAAGGGAATAGAATCAAGAGTTGTTTTAAATGTATTCCAGAAGGAAGACCTTCAAATCGAATGAAGTAAGCGGCATAAAAAGAAAAAATAAATATAAAAATATCCAAAAATAGCTGATTTATTTTTTGAAGTAGTGCTTTGCAGTCTAGTTTCATTGGATTTTTATTAATCTAAGAAAACTATAAATCCCAACATGAGGTTGGTTCGCAATTCTGTTCTTCGATTTGGAATATTTTTTTCTTTGTATGATAGGACATCATTTCGAACATGAGGTACTAATTACCCTAGAACTCGATGTGGATATATATAATGAACTCTTTGGTTTCATGTTTTTGACGACTTTATAGGTAATCAAGAAGCAGATTCCAAATAACACAAACAATGCCAGTTGCCAGATCATTCCATTACTGTATGCAAACAAAGCCAAAATCCCAAAAAACAGTTGGGTTAGGGAATACATCAGTGAAACTTTCCAGTGAGGAAGTTTCAATTCATTGCTCAAATATTGATATAAATGACTTCTATGTGCCTTCATAATATTTTCTCCTTTCTTCAATCTAGAAAAGAGAGTTAACATAGTGTCTGCATAGAATGTGCATAAAAACATAACCATACATAGAAAGGTAGCTAAAGTCGTTGATAGCTTCATAACAAAAGAGGCAAAGACAAAACCTAAGAATAGACTCCCAGCATCTCCCATAAAAACTTTCGCCTTCGGAAAATTTAATGGCAAAAATCCTAAACAGCTCAAAGAAATAACCCCACTCATAAAGGCAATATCAGGTTTACTAGCTATAAATAATGTAAAAATCGCTGTGAATCCAAATCCCACAAACCCTGTCAGTCCTGCAATACCATCTATTCCATCCATGAAGTTATAAAAATTGGTGGTTCCTGTAACAAACACAATCCAGAACAAAGACACTATTACAGCGATTGCTGAAGCAGGTAATCCCGTAAACAGACTGACTGTAATTATTGAAAAAATAACTTGAAGCGATAATCTCATTCCCGTTGAAAGATTAAAGCGATCCTCAAACAGACCGACTAACCCTACAATCCCTGCTAATAATGCAAAGATTTGAAGCCTGGAAAACAAGATCCCGAACAACATAAAACTCAGCCATATTCCAATCCCCCCACTGCGTGGAATAGGAATTCTATGTGAGCTACGTTTATTCGGCAAATCCAATAGCCCAATACGAAAGCCATATTTCCAAATAAATACTGCACTTGCCGCGCTTAAAAATATTGGTACCGCAAATATCAACAACATCAGTAATATAATGAATTAACCTGAATTATTCATAAACATGTTTTTTTTAGCGGGATTTAATGCTATATGCATTGAAATCAGGGACATGTACCGGAAATTTAAGGGACACGTTACCGATTTTAAAAAAATCGGTACATGTCCCGAATTTCCGGTAACGTGTCCCTTGATTTAAGCTCGTGCATGAATAATTCAAGGTAACCTGGATAATTTGTGGATTATCCAGGTTAAAGGATTTCTCTTTAAATTAGAGCAACTCAGCTTTATATTGCTTATACCAGCCTATTGTTTCATCTATGGTGTTAAACAGACTGTATTTTGCACTAAATCCAAGATCTTGCTGAATTTTAGTAGATGAAAAAAAGAATGGATTAGCAAGCTTATTCAGTGTTTCAGAGTTGAAGGGCAAAGATCTCCTGATTATATGGCCACCTAAATCTCCAAGCCATGCAAGACCTTTGGCAATGCTAATCGGAACATGGAATGATAGAGTCCTTTTCCCTAAGCTTTCAGCGATTGTCTCATACAGTTCCCTAACTGTGTAATCAATACCATCTGTCACTATATAAACCTTATCAACTTCCTCTTCTCGTCCGGCAGCTGCTATTGCTGCATCCACAGCATTCCCCACATATACCATGCTTCTTTTATTTTCCCCTTTACCCATAAGGACAAAGCGGCTCCTGTCGATAGAATCAATCACTTTGAAGATATTTCCCTTATTTCCAGGACCATAAACAAGAGGAAGGCGAATAGAAGTTGTCTTGAAACCATATTTTTTCCCATATTCTTCAACGAGTTTTTCAGCTAAAAGCTTAGTTACACCATAGGGAGTTGTGGGATGAGGAATACAGGTTTCATCTAAAATATATTCACTTACTTCGGCCATAGTCTTCACACTGCTAAAAAAGACAAAGTGCCTAATCTTGGATTCGATACAAGAATTCAAAACATTTCTGGTTCCCTCAACATTTATTTTGAAAAAATCTTCTGTGTTTTCTTTTGCATTCGAAAAATCATGTGTTTTCCCAATCAGGTGAAAAACAACTTCCACATCTTTCACTGCTTTTTTTACCAATTCATTATCAAAAATCTCACCTTCAAATATATTTGCTTTACTCACAAGTCTTAATTTATCGCTTTTTTTGTCTAAGACATTAACCCGGATTCCAATCGTTTCTAACCTGCGAACCAGATGTAGACCTATAAAACCATTTGCCCCTGTTACTAGCGCAGAGGAAAAAAAATTATTCATAGAATATGACTTTTGTCCCTTCTTTATCCAATTTGAATGGTAAAACTCGGCAACCCAATTTTTTCTTTAAATTTTTATGATCTTTCGAATAAAGCAACAAGAATCCATTCCCTCCTGCTCCAAGAAGTTTTCCTCCTATTGCTCCATTTTCCAAGGCTTTACTGTAAGCAGCATCAACACATCCACTCGAAATTCCTGATGCTAACTTCTTTTTGTACAGCCACCCCTTATGAAGCAAGGCTCCCATTTCGTCAATTTTTCTTCTATACAGAATATTCTTCAGTTCATCAGCCAGAGCAACTATTTTTTTTAATTTCTCAACCTTGTCATCCTGAGCCATGTTCTTTTTTTGTTCAGACAGAATATCGCCTGTCCTTCTGGTTCCCCCGATATAATACAAATAAAGATTATTTTCCAGCCTATTCCTCAATGAGTCTGTTAGGAATATCGGACTTACATTCACTGTCTCATCTTTATTAAACCTGATGTAATTGATATTGCCGCAGGCAACCGCATACTGGTCTTGTTTCCCAATAGGCTCGCGAAGAATTTCTATCTCAATCTCGCATGCCTCTCTTGCCAATCTCTCTTTGGGAACAATCACCCCCTTATACGTGTATAGCGCACTCAGAAGACCTATGGTGAAGGCACTAGAAGAACCAAGCCCTGTGCCAGAGGGTATATCTGCAAAACTCGCTATCTCGATACCCCTCTCAATACGTACCCTTTTCAAGCATTCTCTTACTATCGGATGCTTAATCGCATCAATACTTTCTACATCCTCTGTCTTAGAATATTTAATTCTGATCTTGTCATGAAAATACGGATGAATAACAATATACATGTACTTTTTAATAGCTGCACTGACAACAGCCCCATAACCGTTTTTTGAGTAGAAATCCTTTAGATCGCTTCCGCCTCCTGCAAAACTCGTCCTAAAAGGTGTACGTGTAACAATCATTAAATATCTCTATGAGTTGAAATCATTCAAAAAGAATAATATTTACTGCATCTTCAATATTGTCAACAACGTATTCAGGTGAAACATCAAACTTATTGTCCTTTCCCCCTTCTCCTGTCCTTACTAAAATTGTTTTCATACGCGCGTTTTTCCCTGTTTTTATATCTGTCGATGTATCTCCTATGAACCATGACGACTCAATATCAATATTGTATTCTTTAACAGCTCTCTTGATCATTCCAATCTTTGGTTTTCTGCAATCACAATCTATCTTAAAAACCTTATTTTCCTCAGGAAAACCTTTATTAGGATGATGCGGACAGAAGTAGATTTCATCGAGATATATTCCTTCTCTGCCAAGCAGAGTCTCGAGCCTATTATGAATACGGATTATCGCAGAGACATCACAAAGATTTCGTGCTACAACAGGCTGATTTGTAACCAAAATAGATAAAAAATCAGAGTTATTAATCTTTCTTACTGCAGACGCCGAGAAAGAAAAAAGTTCAAGGTCACTATCTTTATGCAGTAAATTGACCTTTCTTATTAAAGTCCCATCTCGGTCAATAAAAATCGCAGGTCTTTTGTATTTTTTTGAGTTTCTAAGAACCTTTCCACTTAAAAAATCTTTTTTAATCTTTTCAAGCCTGTCAAAGGTTCCAGCATCTTTTATATATTCTGCTGTTTTATATCCATACAATGCAGAAGAATTTCCGAGCATCTTCGGAAAAACATCTTTTTCGAAATTAGAAGGCATTCCTTCAGGAATATGATTAAGAACGATAGGAGACAGGCAAAAAAAAGCAGCGTTAACAAGGTTTCCGTAATATTGAGGTTTGTTATTCTTTGGCAGGAAGCTAATAATCCTGTGATTTTCATCCATCGTCACAAGGTCACTATCATAAGGATGATCATTGGGATGAACAACTAGAGTTCCTACCCCCCCTTTTTCTTTGTGAAAAGAAGTTAAATCATCAAGTGTAAAATCAAACAATATGTCGCCATATACTACCAAAAAATCATCCTGTATTTTATCCCTCAATACATTCAAACATCCAGACGTTCCAAGTGGATTTTCCTCTTGAAAATATTCAATACTCACACCAAAGCTCATCCCATCTCCAAAATAATCTTTTATTTGTTGGCCGAGATAACCGATCAATATATAAATATCAGTTATCCCGTACTGTTGTAAGAGATTGATTTGATGCTCCAGAATGGGCTTTCCAGATATCTTAAGCAATGGTTTTGGAATTCGATCAGTTAGAGGGCCAAGTCTTTCTCCCCTGCCACCAGCTACAATTGCAGCAATCATCTAGCCTTCTCCCAGAGAATATCTGTCTTTTTGAATAAGTTTTTGGTTAAGGCAATGAATGCAGCAAAATTGACCATGCAGAAATAAAAAGGAATCAAAAAAAGCGAGTTAATCTTGTGATGTGTTTTTTCTAAAATCAAACCTGAAAAGGCTAAAGAATAGAAGATTAATTGAAGGAAGAAAAAATACACAATGCTGCTGTATAATAAAAACGCATTGCTGACAATGAGAGATATAAGCCATAATGGAGTTGTATATCTTAGGAATCGATGTGAGAATAACAGGAATGCTGTGAGCAATCTGCCTTTTTTTATCGCTTCACTTAATAAAATTAAGGTGCTTTTGAAATTCCACGAGGCAAGCCTCACTTTTCTCTTAAACTCCTGGTTTGAATTTTCAGAGGATTCTTCATAAGAAATTGCTTCAGGCTCTATAACAACTCCATACCCATTAATTTCAACTCTATTAGAAATCTCAAAATCGTCACCTCTATACCTGTCTATTGGATCATACAATGCTTTTCGTATCGCAAAAATCGATCCATTAACACCCCCTGCTAAGGAAAACAGTTTGCTTGCTATTTTTTTTAGGATTAAATCAAATTCCCAATAAGATGTCTCCCCTTTTCCGATCGCTGTATCTTTAGAGTTAACATATCTTAGTCTTCCGCTTACACATCCGATCCTGTTATCATGAAAATTTCTCACAATCTTCCTTATGGCATCTCTTTCATACATTGCATTTGCATCGGAAAAAACGATTATATCACCCGTAGCCAAAGGAACTGTTTTGTATAGAGTCGCCCGTTTTCCCTCTCTTTTGTTATAGGCATAAAGAATTATCCCTTTGTCTTTGTATCCCCTCACTATTTCATTTGTTTTGTCTGTCGATTCAGAAGCGACCATGATTTCAAGTTTATGTTTTGGGTAATCAAGATTTAAGGAATTCTCCAATTTTTCTTTTATGATGTTTTCCTCATTGTAAGCAGAAATTATTACACTCACATAAGGATATATCTTTTTTTTATTCACCCTTTTCCCAAGCACTGAGGATAGGAGACAAAGAATAATTGGATATCCAACAAAAGTATATATGAGGATACTCAGGGAGAATATGAAAAGAAGTAACATTTTATCTTCTGGGACTTAAAAATTTTACGAATCTTTTTGTAGCTTTGAAGGTTCTCCTTATTTCATGGGGGTGCCGTACCTGTTGAATTAACTTATATAAAATATATTTTGGCCTTAAATAATAGCTTCTCCTTGCATAATCACACCACTTTGTTATTTCTTCGGATGTCATGTCAGGCATTTTGAGGACACTGTTGTGACAGCCATCTTCTGTGATGTAGTTAGAATAATCTTCCGCTGTCAAAAGTCCCTCCCTGGCTGCCCATTCATAATCTTTTGTACCGGGATAGACCATTAAAGGGAAAAATTGCATTGTATCATCCATGAGACTAAGAGAAAGTCTTAGGCTTTCCTTAAGGGTCTCTTTTGTTTCCCCTCTATTTCCTGCCATAAAGCATCCGTGAACAAGCAGGCCAGCCTTTCTTGTATTTTTAGAAAATTCAAGAATCATTCGACCTTTTATTCTTTTATTAATATTTTTTAGAATATTTTCATTAGCGCTTTCATAGCCAACCGTAACAAGCACACAGCCAGCCTTTCGCATCCATTGCATAGTCTCGTATTTCAAATCCACCCGGACATTACAATACCATTTGATTTTGATGTCTCTCCTTATGAGTTCCTCACAAAATTCAACAACCCGCCGCTGATTTCCCGTGAATGTATCATCCTCGATTCCGATTTCCCGGACTTCTGGCATATTCTCCATGATCCACTCAAATTCATCAGCTATATTTTGGGGTGAGCGCATTCTGTACTTCCACCCATGAATAGTCTGAGGGTATACACAGAAAGTACACCTTGCAATGCAACCTCTTGCTGTCATTATCTGAACTTCTGGATAGTCACTGGCAGCAAAGAAATACTTTTTCGTATCCAGATGTTTCTTGTAGACTTCACTTACAAAAGGAAGTTCATCAAGGTTTTGGATGAAATCTCTTCTTTTATTAACGCAAACTCTATCCCCGCATCTATAGGCAAGCCCATCTATTAAGCTCAGTATATTATTCCTGTATTGGTTGTCTGTTTGAATAAGGGAGGGATCAGCCTCTGAAAGGTTCCTGGCAAGCTCCTTCAAAGTGTAATCAGCTTCGCCAACTGTAACTGCATCAAATCCCTCAGAAAACTCCAGGTCACCATTATTTAATTGTAATGTCTCTTCTGGCAGCGCAGTAGGATGCGTTCCCATTAACACAACGAAACAGTCCGGCCGTATTTTTTTTATTTCTGATGCTGTTTTTACATCACTGTATATGCTCGGAGTACTCGTATCGATCACAGATAATTCAGGTCTAAATTCCGCAGCAAGTTGGAGTGTCCTTTCAAGATTATACTCATAAGCACAACTGTCGATGAGTTTTACCTCATGGCCAGCATCCTCCAATGCCCCGGCTGCATAACAAAGCCATATTGGATAATAAATCGTACCACTCTTGCATATAGCTGGACTTCTTGATGTCCTAGAGAAACGGCCGTATTCTGTTTTAAATGGCGGATTAAGACAAAGGATTTTCATGTTTCATTTATTCCAATTATTTCATAAATAGGAAGTTATTATTGGTTATTGCTGAGGAGGTGAAAACGCTGACCTGTTTTCATCAAAGCTTGATATTTCAAAGCACCTCGTCTAATAATGTCAATCATTAACTTTGTACCAAACAATCCCTATTATTTCACGCAATGCTATAGAAAATTTGTGAAGCTTAGAAGAATGAGGCAAAAAAGTAAAAGGAGACAATGGTGTTGAAGAAAATAAATAGTCTGATTGGAGAGGCACCACATCGGGAAAATATTTCCTGAATTCCTTTTCACATCGCTGCATGTGATAGGAGGATGTGACAAGTCCGATTCTCAACTTCTTGTTGTTAAACATTTTATTTAACTCTTGGGCATGCTCTCTTGTATTTCTAGATTTTAGCTCAAGAATTATGTTCTGTTCTAGGATTCCAAGTCTTAATGCAGCGTTATGCATAATCTGGGCTTCTGCTAATTGACCCTTCCCATTGCCAGCACATATAAGATAATCAGCTCTATTTTCTTTAAAAGCCTGGACCGCAGAGAGAAGACGAGCTGCAGTTTGGTTTGTGGGACCAGTTTTCTTGGAAAATTTATTGTAATATGTGCCTCCCCCCATCACTACAATTATATCAAGCTTTCCTACATATTTGCCTTCGCTAACAAGATATTCTTTCGCAAGAAAGTAACATAGACCGTTGGAAATTGGAGTTATGCTTGTTACATAAAGAACAAAAAATGAAACGACAAGAAATAGTCGCTCCGGTTGTTTTTTCCTTTTCTTATGGAAACTAGCAATCCTACTGCAATCAAAACCAGAACAAAGATTACAGGGTCAAGAAGTGCCTTCAATAAATTATATGCTATATTCATTTCCTCTTCGCAAAATACTTTATGTCAAGTTTTAAACATATCAAGATCTGATTCTTATATCATGATTTAGCTTCTTAAAACTTCCAAATAAAGTCGCTCGGTTTCTCTGATTTTATCTTCTATCTTAAAATATTTTTCCACCTTTTTTCTTCCTTTCTCACCCATCCTTTTTCTTATTCCAGGATTCTCTATTAAATATCTTATCGCCATGCACAAGGATTCAGTATCTCCAGGTGGAACAAGTAGGCCAGTGTGGTCATTGTCGATTAATTCGGGAAGTCCTCCCACTCGAGTTGCAACCACAGGCACCCGGGCCGCCATAGATTCAATTGCTACCATGCCAAATGCTTCTCGCTTAGAAGGGACGGCGACGATATCAATTTTCCTCAAAAGTTCTGGAATGTCATCTCTATATCCCAGAAAACGCACTTCATTGTTCAGTCCATTTTCTTTAACATAATTTCGTAAAGCCAATTCTTCTCTGCCAGCACCAATAACTAAACACAGAAACCTTCTTATATTCTGGGCTTTTAAGCGCTTTATTGCCTCAAAAAGCAATAAGTGGCCTTTTACTTTATCTAATAGCCCAATAATGCCAATCACGATATTTTCTGAGCCAAACTCGCTTTTCCCATCCGCTGGCCTTGGATGGCTATCTCTTGGGGAAAATTGTGCGATATCAATTCCGTTATAGATGATTTTGATTTTTTTCTTGGCCATCTTTAGATAGGACAAGAATATATTTTTCACACATTTTGAAACAGCAACAATCCGGTTCATCATAATGATTTGCCAGATCCCGAGCATTTTCTCTATGGTGCTTTGGCCCAGTTGATCATGACAATGTGTGACAACCTTCACCCCGCAACATTTTCCAGCAATCGCGCCCAGTATCTTTGATAGATTATCATATGGATGCAAAATAACTAATTCATGTTTTTTAATAATTTTGATAAGAAGAAAGACACTTCGAATCAAATGATAGGTATAAAGGAAAAGAGCTAAAGGATTTTTCTGTATTGTGTCCCTGAAGACTGATGTAACGATATCGCTGAATGCAAGTTTTTCAACCTTGACACCAGCACTTTTAAGATCTCTTATAATCTTATTTTCTATAGCGTAAAACACAATAGGCTCAAAGTCATCTCTATTCAGATGCTTTATCAACAAGAAGAAGTTTTTCTCCCCTCCACCGATATTTCTTGCGCTATGCATCAAAAAGCCGATGCGATACTTGCTATGCTTGAGCGAAAATCTATAGTATAAATACAGTATTCTTATCCTGTTTAAAAAATGCAGGAACTTAAAGGTTATTTTATTTCCCTTCATTCCCCAATCTTTTAATAGCGCATAGTGCCTCTCAATAAGCATATTGTTGTTTTTTATTGCAAGATACTGATATTTCAGAACACCGACTCTCCATCCTCCACCTCCTTCTCTATCTCTTTGTAAATGAACACATACTGTATACGGATAGAATAGGATCTTGAATCCTTCTTCGCATGCTCGAAGATAAAAATCGGTTTCTTCTCTCGCAAAAAAGACTCCATCAAAGCCGATTTGACGGCAGACCTTTGCCTTTCCTAGTGATACGGCATGGAGAAATGGCATTTGTTGAGGTCCTGATAATTTTATTGAATAATTACCAGACATCAGCCAATAATTCATCAAGGATCCTCGAATTTCATAACAACGTCTTATCGTATATTCGATAGTCTCCCCAATTCTGCTGTAAAAAATTCTCCCCGCAACAATGTCAGCCCTAGATTCATCCATGCATCGCATTAAAGCATCTATATAATCATTACTCAAATGAACATCATCCTCTCCGAACAGAATAAAATTGCCAGTTGCCATATCTATCCCTTCATTTCTGGAGGCTGACACCCCATATACCTTTTCATGTCTTCTAATCTTTATAAAAGAATAATGTCTTGCCAGTTCTTGTAAATATTCGAAAGTGCCGTCAGTTGAGCCATCGTCAATGAAGATTAGCTCATGCAAATGTTTCTGGCATAAATAGGACTCGATAACTTTTACAAGTGTGTGTTTTCTGTTATGAGTGGGGATAACAATGCTAACTGTTTTAACCATAATGATTGTTGTGCTAGATTAATAGAGTTGAAAAATATTTGCTATTTATGTTTCTTTTCTTAGAACATACCGTTTCATGAAGCCTCTAAAATTTTTTAAATAAACACTAAATTCATTAAAACTTTTAAGTGACCTCATCTTATTGAAAATATATCTAGGCCTCAAATAAAACTGACGAAGTCCATAACGCGAATAATATGCAATCTCGTCGGTAGAAAGCCACGGATAGCTAAAAACAGGCTTTTTCATCGGGTCATACAGACTCCAGTCCTTTGAATGCAAAAAGCCATTTTCTTCAACATATCTGAAAAAATCTGTTCCAGGTATCGGTACAGCAATCCCTAAGGTAATAAAGTCTGTCTCAAGAGTTTTCAGAAACGAAATAGTCTTTTTTATGCTTTCTTTTGTCTCTCCAGGGAAGCCAACAACACAAAAGACGACAGTATCCATCCCATGTTTTCTCGTCAAAAAAACTGCTTCCTTTATCTGATCCAGTGAAACTTTTTTTCTTATGTTTCTAAGGACTGTTTGATCAACACTTTCCAGCCCAATGGCAATGGTATGACATCCTGCTCTTTTCATGAGGTTCAATACTTCAGAATTCATACAATCAGCCCTTGTAGAGCAATTCCATGATAGATCAACATTATTTCTTATCATCTCTTCAAAAAGAGAACATGCCCAGTCCATATCAGCGGTCAATGTCGCGTCATTAAACATAACTTCTTTAAATCCTAATTCCTGCACCCACCTCAATTCATCCAAAAAATGATGAACACTTCTTTGTCTAATTTGTGGGGCACCAAAAAAAGCTGGCTGGCAGCAAAAACTGCAATTATTAATGCATGCTTTTTGGCCCATAACCATTGTTTTAGGGAATCTTCTTGTTGTTGGGTCTCGGTATATGCCCATTTCAAGCTTATCATGCGATGGAAATCCCAGATTGTCTAAATCTTCTGTGGGTGGTTGGATTTCTGTATTAATAATCTCATTGGTGTTTTTTCTAAAATAAATTCCTTTGACTGAATCAAGATTCGACACATTCTTCACAATATTCAATGATGCCTGTTCCCATTCGCTTGAATAGATTAAGACATCCAAATATTTCGAATCTTCGAATGTTTCTTTCGGCAAAGCCATCACATGAGTTCCGATGGCAACGGTCACAACAGAAGGGCTGACTTTCTTTGCAATTTTAGCCACAAGTAAATCATTATAAATTGTACAAGTCGATGTCGAAAAAAAAACAATATCAGGACATATTTTTTTGATACTATTTTCTACATCATTGATTGTTCTCCTCGATGCATTAAAATCGAGTAACGTATTATCAAAACCTTCTTTGCGCAGATATCCTGATATCATCATTAAATCCAACGGAGGTTTTCTGAAGTCGCTTTTATTACTCCCATTCCCTCCAAAAATCCTTTGATTTCCAAAAATAGAAACCGCAGGAGGTTCGATTAAGATAATTTTAGGAATTGACAGCAAACTATGCTCTCTGTTCTAACAAAGTTGAAAAATCCATTAACTGAATCAAATTCTATGCCGAGGATAATCTCCTAGCAGAAGGAGGAGGAGTGTAATTATTTTTCTTGTTTTTTATTATTCCTTTAGATATAAGCACTTCTCTTTTAGAATTTCGAATCCAGGCCATAGCAAGAGCAAAGAAAATCCAATAAAAAAAGGTCTCCATCCCTTCGTTCAGCAATTTGAATAGAAACATAATATTACATGCGTAGAAAATATAGATATAGTTAATGCCAAACGGCTTGTGGTGTCTGAAATATGATGCCGATTTTCTAATATAAAGGGTTAATCCGATCAGGAATAGAATATACGGAACGAAAGTAATAAGTCCTGCAGAAACAAGGATGAATAAATAGCGGCTGTGTTCTCTAATGACAAATTCTGAAAATAAATACCCATTTCCATAAAGAGGGCTTTTTAAGAAAAAATTTAAACTTTCATTAATAGATAACAAATGAGGGTCTATAAAAGATGCTGAACTGAAGGCAAGAATATTATAAGAATATAAATATCGGTTCAATTGTCTTATTTCAAGTAGATTAAAGATCTGAAGAAAACGAAGAACCGC
>CAZOJY010000032.1:0-29758 GCA_964580235.1 uncultured Eubacteriales bacterium
TCGCACATGAATAATTCAGGGTAACCTGGATAATTTATGAATTATCCAGGTTAATTATCTAAAATAATATCGGAAAGATCGGATATTTTCAAGATAATTTTACAATGTATTAGGTCCACAGGGGCCTAATCTCTGGGCCCAAAAATTTCGGTCCCGATTCTTATGATATTGGCACCTTCTTCAACTGCCACTCGATAGGAATTTGTCATCCCCATCGAAAGATATTTCATCTCGACGTTTGGGATGTTTTGAGATTTTAATCGATCGAAATGGATTTTTGTTTCGACAAAAAAGGGACGTGCATCCTCAGGATTGCCAAAAACCGGTCCCATGGTCATCAATCCCTGTATCCTGATGTTTTTAAATTTTGCTGCCTCCTGGACAAAGACTTCTGCTGCATCGGGCATCAGCCCAAATTTCTGGGATTCTTTTCCGCTGTTGATCTCGATAAGAACGGGGATGACCTTGCCTTCCTGTGTGCAGCGTTTGTCGATTTCTGCTGCCAAATCCATGGATTCCAGCGTCTCGATCATATCGAATATTTTGATGGCTTTTTTGACCTTATTCCGCTGAAGGTGGCCGATAAAATGCCACTTTACCCTGTGGCCGATAAGTTTAAAAGCACTCTGGGCCTCCTGAACATAATTTTCGCCGATGATTCTCACCCCGGATTCTGCTGCCCTCAGAATTTCTTCAGGCGTACGTGTTTTGGCAGCGGCCACAAGCTCCACTCCTTCCGGCAGTCCGGCCAGAATCTTTCGGACATTCTTTTCAATCATAAAAAAATCTCTTTAATTAACGTTATTTCATCCCCGCCAAAATTGCAAGATCGAGCAAGAGAATTCATCCTTCCGTGCACTTCCTGTCTTCGTTTGTCTCTTGAGAAAGTAGGTCTTTTAATATTGCCCGAAGAATATTAAGATAAAGGAGATCCGTATTAAAGTTGAGGAGTCTTCATCCGCATGGATAACGTCTATGTAGCAGGGGTTGGTTTGACTCCTTTCGGTAAAGATTTCCGTCCTATCGGTGTCATGCTGGCAGATGCCTGTCAGAAAGCTCTCCAGGATTCCGCCTCTTTCACCTCGGATCTTCTCCCCGATTGCCTGGTTATCGGAAGCATGGATCCAATCGGGTTCGCCAGGCAAACAGGCCTAGATTCTCTGGTCGGTATGGAGCTTGGGCTTTCCCGGGATACAGAGATTTACCATGTGGAATTGGGATCGGCAACTGGGGCTGCCGCGGTTGAACTGGGGAAAAGGCTGGCGTCATCCGGGCTCAAGGTTCTGGTTTGTTTTGGGGAGAAGATGAAGGGAAAGTTGAAAAATGAAGAGATCCCTTCGCAAATTTCGACAGTGATTGCAGAGGAGGAAAGAGAGAGAGGGTTGGGAGAGATGCCGGCTGTGGCTGCCCTGGCCTCTTACGAATATATGGATGCCTATAAGGTTTCAGAAAAGAAGTTCCGGAAAACCTGCTTCCAGATGAGCGTCCGGAATCTCGGATACGGAGCCCTGAATGAATTTGCTTATTTCCGGAAGCCGGTATCATGGGCAGACTACAATGACCCAACCATCAACCGGATTATCGCCAAACCCCTTACAAAATTTGATTGCAGCGGTTCTTACAACGGGGCTGGAGCTGTCTATCTGATTCCTCAACAAACAGATGTCAAATTGACAAGCGTAAAATCGGCCTTCGACAATATCAAAATAGCCGAGAGACAAACTTTGATTTATCTTGAATCTGCCTTCCTGGCCGGCCGAAAAGCTTTTCAGGAAGCCAGATTAAATCCTTCTGAGATCGACTTGTGTGAACTTCATGATGCCTTTAAGCCTGTTCCATGGATCGCAGCCGAGGATCTGGGATTTGCCGAAAGAGGGCAAGGGCACAGGTTTGTTATCCAGGAATTGAACAGGGAAGGCAAAAGGATCTATGTCAACCGGTCTGGAGGATTTTTAGCCCGCACCCACCCTCTTGGTGCGTCCGGGGGGGCCCAGTTGGTCGAACTCGTGTGGCAGATGAGGGGGCACGATCAGTACAGGGAAATGTTCGGACAAAAATTGAAAGATTTGAATTATGCCCTCTGGTTTAACATGAGCGGTTTTGGGAATACATCCATTGTCGGAATCCTCGAGAAGACAGCTCCCTCCCGCACCAGACAGGGTTTCTCGAAGGAGAATCTTCCTCGGCCTATTCCGGAAAATCTCATTTTAAAAAAAGCGCCCCGGAAGGACAGGGTTGTGGTGGCAACTCAATACAAGCCCCCGGGAGACGAGAGAGAGGTTAATGTGGCCATCATTCAGACGAAGAAGGGGGATTTCCGGATAGGATTGGCGAAGGATCCTCATGGGGCAAAAAGAGGAAAATACATCAAATGGATACAGCCTGAGGATGGCCCCTACTTTATCAAAGAAGGATACGTAAAAGGAAGGCTGTCCGATTTGCTCCGCATTTTTAGGAGAGAAAAACCCGAAAAGGATTAAGAGGGGCGGGAGTATTTCTATTGACAGCTTCAATGAGCTCAATATAATTAAAGGCTCATGGGAAAACTATCATATGGAGGAGAGAATTCATGAGTGATATCGTTATCGCAGGCGCTGTGCGAACCGCCGGGGGAAAGTTTGGAGGTTCCTTCCAGCGGATCTCAGCCGTGGAATTGGGAGCGCTGGTCCTCAAAGAGGTCGTGGGAAGGGCGGAGATAGATCCCGGCAAGGTGGATGAAGTTGTTTTTGGGACAGGCTGGCAGGCAGGATTGGGTCCGAATATCGGCCGTCTGGCGACCGTGAAGGCAGGACTTCCTGTGGACGTTCCGGCTTTCACCATAAACAAGCGCTGCGGGTCTTCCCTGCGGGCGGTGTCCCTTGCTGTGCAGATCATCAAGGCCGGTGATGCAGAAGTGGTGCTGGTCGGAGGCGCGGAGAACAGCACCCGGGTTCCGTATATCGCCGAGAAAGCCAGATGGGGAAACCGCATGGGCGATGGAAAACTCGTTGATATTCTGCACAGGGATGGATTCATGTGTCCCCTGGCAGGCCATTTGATGGGGATGACAGCCGAAACTCTTGTGGAAAAGTACAATATCAGCCGGGTTGAGCAGGATGAGTTTGCCGTGGAAAGCCAGGGCAAAGCCGTTGCCGCTGTGAAAGCTGGGCTGTTCAAGGAAGAAATTCTTGCAGTGGAGGTTCCTATCGGCAAAGGAAAAACGGCGCTGTTCGACACGGAAGAAATTCCGCGTGAAGGTGTGAGTATGGAAAAAATCGGCAGACTTGCTCCGGTCTTCAAGAAGGACGGTACAGTCACGGCCGCTAACAGCTGTGCCCTTTGTGATGCTGCTGCAGCCATGCTGGTCTTAACGCGGGAAAAAGCGGAGGAATTAGGGGTCCGGCCGATGGCACGGATTGTCTCGTATGCGAATGCGGGCGTTGATCCCAAGATCATGGGGATCGGCCCTGTGCCTGCGGTCCACAAAGCCTTGGAACGGGCCAACCTCAGTCTGGATGATATCGATATCATCGAGCTTAATGAAGCCTTTGCTGCCCAGATTCTGGCTGTTGAACGGGAGCTCAAATGGGACCGCTCCAGGGTGAATGTGCACGGAGGGGCTATTGCGCTCGGCCATCCCGTCGGAGCAACGGGTGTGAAAATTTTAACAACGCTGCTTTATGCCCTAAAAAACAGAGAAAAAACTTTGGGATTGGTCAGCCTGTGCATTGGCGGAGGCCAAGGTGTGGCCATTGTAGTCGAGAGACTGGCTTGAATCGATTCGCTGTGATTTGAATAACGAATTCTAAGGAGGAATCATGGATGTGAAAAAACCCTTTGTTGTCGGTGCTGGAATCATGGGGGCAGGTATCGCTCAGCTCTGTGCGCAGAGGGGATACGATGTCACTGTTAGCGATATCTCTGACGAGATCATTAATAAAGCGAGAGACAAAGTTGCCAAAGGTCTGCATAGGAGAGTGGAAAAGGGAAAAATTTCCCAGGGGGAGATGGACGAGGTCCTTTCCCGGATAAACTGGGCGACTGGCCTGGAATTGGCTGAAGAAAGTGATTTTATCATCGAAGCCGTCCTCGAAGATCTTGAACTGAAAAAGGAAATCTTCCTGAAGTTGGATTCATTCTGCTCGGTCGAGGCCATCATAGCCACAAACACAACAGCCCTTTCTGTGAGTGAGATTGCTGCGGCCACGTCCCGTCCGGATAAAATCATCGGGATGCATTTTTTCAATCCTGCTGTCATCATGAAACTGGTGGAAATCATCAGAGGGAACCTTACGGCAGATGAAACAGTGAATGCCACAAAGGAATTTGCCGAAAAACTGGGGAAAGTGCCAATCGTGACATTCAAAGAGGCACCAGGCGGAATCGTAAGCCGAGTTCTTGCCGGGCTGCTCAATGAAGCGGCCGTAGTTTATGCTGATGGGATTGCTTCTCCTCAGGATATCGATGAAGCCATGAAGCTTGGAGCAGGACTTCCCATGGGCCCTTTGGCTTTGATCGATCTGATCGGACTTGACATTCACCTGGCCAAGATGGATACCCTTTATAAAAAGTTGAATGACGAACGCTACAAACCGCCGGAAATTATCAGGCTAATGGTTGCCGAGGGGAGACTCGGGAAAAAATCGGGGGAGGGGTTTTATAAATACTGATTTTTCCTTGAGAAAATGGGAGGAAGGATTGTCACAGGAGGAAAAATGAAAAGGAGCGTTCCATGGATTTTGATTTATCTGAAGAACAGAAAATGATACAGGAGACCATCCGGAAATTTGCCAGCGAAGAGATCGCCCCAGTCGCAAGCGAAAACGACAAAAAGGCGCAATTTCCGCGAGAGATCTTCCAGAAACTCGCGGCGCTCGGTTTTATGGGCACCCCGATCCCTGAGGAATACGGAGGCGCAGGATTTGATTTTATCAGCCACGCCATCGTGGCTGAGGAGATCGGAAAGGTTGATTCGTCCCTTCGAGGCACATACTCCGTTCAGGTATCGTTGGTCGAGCTCCCGGTCAATAAATACGGGAATGAAGAGCAGAAAAAAAAATACCTCCCAAAGCTGACATCCGGGGAATGGATCGGATGTTTTGGCCTCACAGAGCCCAACGCCGGGAGCGATCCGGCCGGCATGATTTCTTCGGCAAAGGAAGATGGAGATTATTATGTTCTCAACGGTCAGAAGACATGGATCACCAATGCCGGGCTTGCGGATATAGCGATCGTGTATGCCAAAACAGACCCGAAGGCTGGAGCCAGGGGAATCACGGCCTTTATAGTGGAGAGAGGTTTTGAGGGATTTTCGACCCGGGATCTTCATGATAAGCTGGGCCTCCGGGCATCAAACACGGGTGAGATTTTTTTGGAAAACTGCCGGGTCCCTAAAGAGAACATGCTGGGGGAGGTGAATAAAGGATTTAAGATAGCATTGGGAACCCTGGATTTTGGCCGCTATACAGTGGCCGCCGGATCTGTGGGGCTTGCGCAGGGGTGTATCGACATTTGCAAGGAGTACGCCAAACAGCGCATCCAGTTTGGCAAACCGATTGCCAGTTTCCAGCTGGTCCAGCAAATGATTGCGGATATGGTTGTGGAATGCGAGGCGGGGCGTCTCCTGGTTTATCGGGCTGGGCATCTGAAAAATAAGGGGCTGCCCAATACGAGGGAGACTTCCATCGCCAAGTACTTCTGCAGTGAAATGGTTAACCGGGTGGCCTACAAAGCCATTCAAGTTCATGGAGGATACGGTTTTTCCGGGGAATACGACGTGGAGCGTTTTTACCGCGATGCCAGAATCAATACTCTTTACGAAGGAACCTCCCAGATTCAGCAGCTGATTATCGGAGCTTTCGAGCTGGGCATCCGCGCCTTCACATAAACTGAATTATTCATGTGCCAATCTCACAGCATCGACTTCGTTGTAACCCACTTGCGGTAGTCAACTGCAGCATCGTGAGTCACTGCCTTGTCGCTGCAGCAATCTTGGCCCCTGAATAATCCAGTTAGTTGTCAATAAAGACATTTTGAAGATTTAATGGGAGAGAAGTCATGTACAAAACTCTTATTTATGAAAAAAAAGAAAATATCGGAGTGCTCACCATCAATCGACCGGATAAACTGAATGCTTTATCCAACGAATTGATGGAGGAATTGGAAATGTTTCTGGAAGATTTGGAGAATGATAGAGAGCTTCGAGTGCTTGTGATAACAGGAGCAGGGGAGAAGGCTTTCGTGGCGGGAGCGGATATCCAGGAATTGGTGGACCGGGATGCTTTGGCTGGAAAGAGGGTTTCCCGGACAAGACAGAGAATTTTTTCCCGGATAGAAAACCTGCCCATTCCTGTGATTGCCGCAGTGAATGGATTTGCTTTGGGCGGGGGATTGGAACTTGCCCTGGCATGTTCCATCCGTATCTGTTCGGAGAGGGCGAAGTTCGGTACCCCAGAGGTCAAGTTGGGCATTATTCCAGGGGATGGAGGGACGCAGCGTCTTCCGCGGCTGGTCGGGCTCGGCAGGGCAATGGCAATGATCCTTACCGGCGATTTCATCGACGCCCTGGAAGCATACCGGATCGGGTTGGTCAATCAGGTCGTCCCGCATGACGGGTTGATGGAACAAGCCATGGCTCTGGCAAAAAAGATTGCCAGCAGGCCTCCTCTGGCTGTTCGGTTCGCTAAAGAGGCGGTTAACCGGAGCCAGGGAAGGGATGCGGCTTCAGGTTATGCGCTCGAGTCTTCCCTCCATGCCCTGACCTGCGCCACTGAAGATAAAAAGGAGGGCGTGAAGGCCTTTCTGGAGAAACGTAAAGGCACGTTTAAAGGGAAATGATTTAAACTAGGAAAGATCGGAATTTTATTGCTTGTCGAGGGAAAACGTGCCAACTGCACCGCCCTGAGAAAATTCTCCAGAAATTTTCTTTTCTGTCTTATCCAGTTCGCCCTTGAATGTCGGATCTCCCTGAACCTGGGGGAGCACGATCTTAAAGGATATTTTATTCCCCTCGATGTTGAATTCTCCGAGAGGAAGATCCACAGCCCCCTGTGCAGGAACATCAATATTCCCTTGAATTTTATTTCCCTCATCCAGGGAAAATTCGATAGTTATCTCCAGTTCTTGACCCATCACGCTGAGGGCACCTTTCCATGTCCCTACGAATGGTTTAGCATCTTGAGCCATCAAGGATGGCTGAACCAGGAGCAGGGCCATTACGACAGGGATCAGCATCGGGCTTTTTACAAAAAATGGTTTCATCAGATTCCTCCAAACAAATGATAAAAAAGAGTCTAACACAAATATGCACACGGGAGCAAAAAGTTTTTTGGGGCCTCCAGAGGCTTCCTTCTCGGCTCACTTGACTGTTAAAGCACACATTGCGGATGTGGAAATTTTTCTGTGATGAATAAAAGAAAGAGTGAGGAGGATTTAATTGCCGGAAGGCAGAGCAACTTTAGGAGCCCGAATCCAGCTGCCGTTCCAGTTGACCATATCATTTTTAAAAGCAGACCAGCTATCCACAGTGTAATAATTATCAACAGACGAAGCGGGGTCCCACGCCCATCCGTCTGAATTTCCGTCTTTTCCGTAAGATTCAATCACAAAATCATCCGGTCCAACATCATCAGCGCTGATGCTACGCACGGCAGCTTGGCTCCCGAGGTAAACCTTGTAAGGCTCTCCCCAATAATCCACCACAGGACAAATTTTGATGTAGAACGGGGTGATGGCTTGAACAAAATCGCTTGTGGGATTGATGTCCCCGCTCTGACTGAAAGTCCATTCTCCATTATCTGTGACGAAGTCAGAAGCCGCGGTGGCCATGGATACGATGTCTTTCATCGTGCTTTTCTGCTTGGATTTTTGGATAGCGGTAAGTGCATTCGGAATCAGTAATAAGGCAAGGATTCCGATGATGGCCACAACGATCAAAATCTCGATAAGGGTGAACCCTCTTTTTATTTTGAACATGGGCCTTATTCCTCCGTAGTCTGTGATATTAGCAAAGTTCTTCCGTTATTGATTATGCAAGTATTGTGCCAGAGCAGCAGGAATATAACTAGTTGAAAATAAAACAGTAAATAGTATAAAGGAAATGAGAATGTCGTGAAATGACAATTATTTGTATTGATGCGACAATATTTGTTATTTTTTGTCGGATTTCTTGCCAGATTTCAGTGCCAAAGCAGAACAAGTTATTTTTATCAAGGTCTACACAGCCTGAGTTAAAAGGTAATGATGGAACGGAGTGATTCTCCCTTCCTCATCAGTTCGAACGCATCGTTTATTTCTTCGAGCTTGAATTTGTGGGTTATCACAGGCGCTAACTGGATTTTTCCAATACGGACCATCTCGATGATCTTGGGATAATCCACCGGACGGCAGCCCAGGGATCCCTTGATTTCGATCTCCCGGAACATCAGTCTGGCCGCATTGATCGGAACATCGAGGTGTGTGTAACCCACCTGGCAGTGGCGGCCTCCAGGTTTCACGGAACTGGTGGCCAGTACGATCGTTTTGGGATTGCCGATCGCTTCGATGGAAATATCAGCACCCCCTCCTGTTAAAGATCTGATCTGTTTGATAAGGGCTTTGTCCTCTATATTTTTGGCATTGATCGTATGCTGAGCGCCAAGCTTTTTGGCTACCTCTAATTTTTTGTCGACGATATCCACCGCGATGACAAATCCTCCTGCCGCTGCTGCAGTTTGGACAACATTGATGCCCACCCCTCCACAGCCGAATATCACAACTGAATCCCCCGGCCGGACCTGAGCCCTGTTCTTCACCGCGTGAAAGGGGGTGGAGATGGCATCTGCAATAATGCTCGATTCTTCGATTGGGAGGTCTTCCGGGAGGTGTTGACAGTCTTTGGCAGGAACCCTGGTGTATTCTGCGTAGGCGCCGTCTATATGGTTCCCCAACATTATCATATTTAAACAGATGTTTTCTTTCCCGAGACGGCAGTTGTTGCAATGCCCGCAGGAAAAAACCGGTGGGAGAAGGACTCTATCACCAACCTGGAAGTTTTGGACATCTGCACCCACTTCCGCCACTATTCCTGAAGGCTCGTGTCCGAGAATCATCGGAGGTTTTTTGAAGGTGAGCACGCCGTGATCGATGTAATGCAAGTCTGTGTTGCAGACACCGCAGGCGGCAATCCTCACAAGAATTTCATTGGAATCGATTTTTGGTGTTTCCACCTCTTCGATTTTTAAAGGCTGGTTAGGCCCGTGAAACACGGCGGCTTTCATAACTTCCTCCTTTATCGATTTTTCCAGTCGGGCTTCCTCTTTTCCATGAAGGCCTTCAAACCTTCATGGGCATCCTCGGATGCCATCAGATCTTCGAGATACATCCTTTCGATTTTTTCCAATCCTTCGAGAAAGGACGCTTCCCATCCCAGCCGAATTCCTTTTTTAGCAAACTTCAGCCCGACCGGACTCAGCTCGGAAAATGGCTGGATGAAATGTGCCAATTCCTCATCATAAGCATCCAACGGGGCTATTTTGTTGACAAGTCCGATCCGCTCGGCTTCCACTGCATCGATGACCTTGCCGGTGAAAAGAAGCTCTGCGGCTCTTTTTAATCCGATGAGCTGCGGCATGATCAAAAGGGCAATCGGAGGGATCACGGAGAGTTTAATTTCCGGCTGGCCGATTTTGAGGTTTTCTGAGGCGAAAATCATGTCGCAGAATAGGGCCACTTCGCATCCGCCTCCCAAAGTAAATCCCATGGCGGCAGCCACCGAGACCTGGTTCAGCTTGGATAGATTGCGGAATATGTCATGGAAAACCCGGAGCATTTCTTCCACTTTTTCTGTGGTGTGTTCGGTAACGTCCACTCCCGCCGAAAATGCTTTTTCTCCCGAACCTGTGATGATCAAAACCTTGATATCTCCTCTGTCCATCAGGGTCGTGATCGCATCGTTCATCTCTTCCATCGTGGCAATGTTAAGGATGTTCATCGGCGGCCGGTTGATGGTCAGAAAGGCTCTGTCTTCCTTTAAATCAAAGATGATGTTTTCATAACTCATGATGCCCCTCTTTTTTTTTAAAATCCCATGGGAACCATTCATATCATCTGCGTTCTTGCCTGTCAAGCAAGATTGTCGGGGACGATTGAATTTGCTATAATCCGGGACTAAAAATGAGCTGCAATGCAGAAGGTGTGTATGGAAATTATCACCAATTAAGTGGACGAATTTACAAAAATTATGCAAATTATGCATAATAGAGCTCATGTATAAACCCGAAGTCATCAAATCCTATGTCGGAGAGCTGCTGATCAAAAATAGAGTTCCCCGGCCAAAAGCCAAGATCACGGCCGAAGTCCTGGTAGAAGCGGATATGAGGGGGATTTTTTCCCACGGGATCAACAGCCTGGATTTGGTAGTGATCAACTCGATAAAACAGGGAGGGACGGACCCAAACGCCAAAGCTGAGGATAAAACGCGAAATCCTGACTTTCCGATCCGGCATATCGATGCCCATGGAGATCTCGGCCATCCCATGGCCATGGATTCGGTTGGGATGGTCAAAAAATTGGCTCGGAGACATGGATATGGAAAAGTCTATGTGGGCAACGCCAACCATTTTGGCATCGGTGCCGTCTACACGGAAAAGATATGTGCAGAGAAGGATCTTTCCGGAAGAGTCAACTGTACGACCCCTTCAATGGTGAAACCATATGGAGGAAGAAAAAAAAGACTGGGCACAAATATGATCGCATGGTCTGTTCCGTATGACCGGGGTTTTGTCACGATCGACATGGCCACCACCATTCATGCGGTGAGCGGTGTTCTTCGAGCACTGATAGAAATGATGCCTCTCCCGTTTCCCGTTGCCGATCCGGACGGATCGAAAATAACCGATGTTCGAGCGTTCGATGGATTCGTGGATTTTTTGAAACGGGGGTCCATGATTCCTCTGGGAGGCATGGGCGAGGAAGGAGCCGATGCGGGATACAAGGGAACAGGTCTGGCTATGCTTGTCGAATTGGACAATGTCATAGGTGCGGGTTCATCCACCTATGTCGATCCGCTGAGGGATGATGATGAACGCCGGATATGTCAGACATTCGAAGCCTGGCGCATCGATACCCTGTTTGAGCAGGATGATGCGCTGGCACACATTTCAAAAACCATATCCGATATAAAATCGCGACAAGGAAAAGGGATGCTTCTCCCAGGGGAAAAAGAAGCACTCCAAAGGAAAAAATCCCTAAAAGAGGGAATTCCCTACACAAAACCGCAAATCACCCGGCTGGAAAAATTGGGTCAGAGTGTCGGCTTGAGTCAACTCTCTTGACTTGAAAAGGCAATGTTGATATTTTGATATTCTTGGGAAAGGTACA
This sequence comes from uncultured Eubacteriales bacterium, assembly GCA_964580235.1. Lineage (GTDB taxonomy): Bacteria > Acidobacteriota > Aminicenantia > Aminicenantales > Aminicenantaceae. Next base: position 11,338 of record CAZOJY010000032.1, read on the forward strand.
TATTTTGATATCCCCCCACTAATCTGTTTTCAAACACTTCGTCCCCTTTCCCCCTTATTTTTTAGGAGGAATATATGAGTGAGGAGAAAAAAACGGGCATTAAAAAAATCCAGGCTGCTGGTCATATGAGAAAAATCATGGCCGACTATTTTTATGAGCTGGATCTTGCGGCGAAAAATGGATCACCAAAAATTGCATGGTGCACGAGCGTCGGACCTGCCGAACTGTTGCTCAGCCTTGGATTTCTTGTGTATTACCCTGAGAACCACGGTGCTATGCTGGGTGCCACAAGACTGGCTTCCAACTATATTCCTGTGGCCAATGCCACCGGGTATTCCCCGGATATTTGTTCCTATCTGACCAGTGATGTCGGGGCATTCATAAAAAAAGAGACTCCTCTCTCGCGTGCCTATGAGGGGATCAAGGGCGTTCCGCGGCCCGATGTTCTCGTATACAATACCAACCAGTGCCGCGATGTCCAGGATTGGTTTTCTTGGTATTCCAGAGAGCTCAAGGTGCCTGCCCTCGGTATTTCCACTTACAGGAATATCGGAAAAATTACCGATGATCATCTTAGAAGCATCGAGAAACAGATCAAGGGATTGATTCCGGAATTGGAGGAGATTTCGGGGAAAAAGTTCGACATGGATAAATTTCGGGATGTTCTCGGTCTGTCGTATGACTGCACACAGCTCTGGAAGAGGGTCCTGGAGACAAACAAAAACATTCCTGCCCCGATCAGCTTCTTCGATGAGACAATTCATATGGCCCCGGCAGTCGTGCTCAGGGGGAGAGAAACGGCCGTGGAGTATTATAATGTGCTCCTTCAGGAGCTGGAGGAACGGGTGGTGCAAAATGAGGGAGCCGTCGAAGACGAAAAATACCGTCTCTACTGGGAGGGAATGCCCATCTGGGGAAAACTCAGGGATTTGGCCGAATTTTTCATCGGTTTGAAAACAGCCGTTATCGCATCCACCTACTGCAACAGCTGGATATTCGATTCCTTCGATCCTGCCGATCCTTTTATGAGCATGGCACGGGCCTACACAGAAATTTTTATTGTGAGAGATGAGAATTTCAAGGAACGCTACATCCAAAAAATGGTCGAGATGTACGGATTGAATGGCCTTCTGTTTCATGATGCCAAGACCTGTCCGAACAATTCCAACAACCGCTACGGCATGCCCGAAAGACTGGAGAAAAAACTCGGAATTCCTGCATTGACTATTAACGGAGATTTAAACGACCTGCGCTGTTATTCAGAAGAACAGGCCAAAACCAACATCGAGGCGTTTGTCGAACAATTGGCAGGCAAGTAGCCCATGAGATATTTTGTTGGGATCGATGTTGGAGCCTCCACCACCAAAGCTGTCATCCTTGGCAAAAATGCTGAGATCAAGGGCCATTCGGTCATCCATTCCGGCACTGATTTTGGCGCTGCTGCAGAAAATGTTCTCCGGCAGGCTTCGGCCGGATTCGAAAAAGAAATTTTGGATCATAAATTTGTGATCAGTACGGGCTATGGCAGGAGGAATGTTCCGTTTGCTGATTCGACCAAGACCGAAATCAGCTGTCACGCCAGGGGAAGTTATCACCATTATCAGCAGGCACATACGCTAATCGACATTGGGGGCCAGGACTCCAAGATCATAAAGATCGATAACTCCGGCAAACTCACCGGTTTTAAGATGAACCGCAAATGTGCAGCGGGAACAGGTGCTTTTCTCGAAGAAATTGCCGCCCGGCTCAAGATCAAGATCGAAAAACTCGATGGACTTGCGCAAAAAGCTAAAAAAAATGTCTCAATCGGCAGCTACTGCACCGTGTTCACCGCAACGGAAATACTGACCAAAATCCGCCAGAATGTTGCTCTCGAGGACATCATTAAAGGTATTTTTGATTCTGTGATAAAAAGGGCACTGGAGATGGACCCATTAGAGGGGAATATCGTGATGAGCGGGGGAGTGGTGGCCCACAATCCCTATTTTGTCAAAATGTTCGAAGAAAAACTCGGAAAAGAAATTTTTGTGCCTCCCCTGCCTCAATTGACCGGTGCTCGTGGTGCGGCTTTATTTGCTGCAAAAGCAAAAGGAGGAAAACATGCTTGATGCCTTATTTAAACCCAGGTCAGTGGCTATTATCGGGGCCTCGAATAATCCTCTGAGTATCGGTCATATCGTGATGCAAAATCTGCTGGATCACAATTTCAGAGGACCGATCTATCCGGTCAATCCCAAGTCAAAATTTATCAAGAGCTTTCGGGCTTATCCTTCTGTTTCTGAAGTGCCGGACGAAGTCGATCTGGTGAATATCTCGATCAAAAACACACTTGTTCCCTATGTGCTGGAAGACTGCGGAAAAAAAGGCGTAAAGTTTGCCATCGTGCACACGGCTGGATTCAAAGAGGTCGGAGAAGAGGGCCTTCAGCTCGAACGTGAGATCGTGGAAATCGCCCACAAATACGGCATGAGAATCTATGGTCCCAATTCGCAGGGTATCCAGAACTCTGATCCGGAAATCTCGGTGTATGCCAATTTCACGTTTGTGCCGATGTTTCCCGGAAATATTTCCATCGTTGCCCAGAGCGGGGGAGTGGGAGAAACATTGAAACTGCACCTCTACCGAATCGGCAAAGGCATAAGGATGTATGCCAGCTTCGGCAATGAGGCCGACGTGAGCATGAATGAAATTATCGATTATTACGGCCAGGACGAAGAGACCAAAGCGATTATGGTTCACATCGAAACCTTCAAAGATCCTGCCGGCTTTCTCGAAGTCGCCAGCCGGGTCACAAGGGAAAAGCCCATCCTTGCCCTGAAAACAGGAAAAACATCAGAGGGGACCAAGGCTGTGGCATCCCACACAGGTTCTTTGGTCGAACAGGAAACCATCGCGGATGTGATCTTTAAAAAGGCGGGTGTTCTTCGATTCCAATCCCAGCAGGACATGATTGATGCGGCCGTGGCATTTTCTTCGCAGCCAGCCCCCAGGGGGGAAAGAGTCTGCATCGTGACAAACACCGGTGGGCCCGGAATCATCGCTGTCGATGAATGCATGGCCGCAGGACTCCATATGGCCCGGTTAGGCGCCAGAACTCAAACCGCCCTGAAGAAACTTGTGTTTCAGGAAGCCATTGTTTCCAATCCAGTGGATGTCGTGGCCACCGCTGGACCGGAACAGTACGGCGGCACGGTGGAAGCTCTTCTCAAAGACCCGGATATCGATTCCCTTCTGCTCGTTTTCGTCACAGCCCCGTTTGTCGATTGTGAGGGAATCGCCCGAAAACTCGGTGAGATCGGAAAAACTTCGAAAAAACCCGTTGTGTGCCAGGTGATCACCATCGAAAAATGGCAGGAGGTGATCCGGTTGATCAGGGAGAGCGGTATCCCTGTTTATGATTATGCCGAAACGGCGGCAAGGGTTCTTTCGGCCATGACAGAGTATGGAAAAATTCAGGTGAGGGAGACACCTGCTTATAAAAGATACAGACCCAAAAAGGCCCAGGTCGCCCAAATACTCAAGCGAACCAAAGGGAAAGGGGAATTTCTCTCCCAAAAAGATGTGTTCGGCATCTGTGAGTCCTATGGCATTCCTGTTGTGAAAACCGCCGTATTGAAGAAAAAAGAAGACCTGCTCGAGGCGGCGGGAAAAATCGGATATCCTCTGACTCTAAAAGTAGATGCGCAGGAAATCGTCCATAAAACAGAAGCCGGAGGAGTAAAACTTGACATCAGAGATGAAAAAACACTCAAGGCTGCCTTCGGAAAAATGTCCCGAAAGTTTGCCAAAGTGAAACCTTCCTTCATCCTTCAGGAATTCCAGAGGGAAGGGAAAGAGGTCATTATGGGCATCAAAAGGAACGAGAACCTCCAGCCCACAATTTTGTTCGGACTGGGGGGAATATTTGTCGAAACTCTCAAAGATGTTCAATTCCGGCTGGCCCCGCTCTCACAGGCAGATGCCACTGATATGATCCAATCCATTAAGGGCTATCCTGTTTTGGCAGGCAGTCGCGGAGAAAGGCCGGTGGATATTGATAAACTTGCAGATATCCTCCAGCGCCTTTCCCGGTTGGCTTCTGATTTCCCTGCCATCGACGAGATGGATCTCAATCCTGTTTTTGCATTCGACAGGGGAAAAGGGGCCCTGGTTGTGGATGCACGATTGAAAACCGTATGATGAACTGGATACCGCTTGCCATCGTTATCTTTTACATCCTTCTTCTGTTCTTGATAACCTGGACGACCCGCCGTCTCAGCCGCGGGGGGATGATCTCTTATCTTTTGGCTGGGCGGCGACTGCCTTATTGGGTTGTGGCACCGCTTCTGACCGGTTTGGCCATAGGAGGCGCTTCCACCATCGGAGTCGCTGAGAAGGCCTACAAGTTTGGTCTAGCTGCCGGCTGGTACAATGCCGCCTGGGCAGCCGGTGCGATACTGGTCGGCCTGATCGGGGCCCGGCGCTTCCGGAAGATGGAGGTCACGACCATTCCGGAGTTTTTCGAGCAGCATTACAGCACAGGGGGGCGCGTGGTAGGCGTCATCGGACAGCTCCTGCTTCAGATTGTCATCACCTCTCTTCAGTACGTGGCGGGAGGAGCCATCCTCTCCTCTCTTCTTCCGGAAGTGTTTTCTTTCCAGTCAGGCATGTTTGTGACTGCTGTGGTTTTTGTCGGGATCACTCTGATCGGGGGATTTTGGGCAGCTGGCTTGACAAATATCATCAACGTGATTTTTATCTATACGGGAGTTCTCCTTGGTGCCATTCTGGCCGTCGGCAAGGTGGGAGGCCTGAGGGAGCTTATCCTGAAATTCCCGAAAAACTATCCGGGATTTGATTTGGGATCTCTGGGCTGGAGCCTTGTGCTGGCCTGGTTTTTGGTGATGTGCACCATGACTTTTTCTGTCCAGTCCGTGGTCCAGATCAGTTTTGCGGCCAGAGATGGCTCATCGGCCAAAAAAGGATTCATTCTGGGAGGTTTGGTGATTCTTCCCGTAGGATTTATCAGCGCGCTGATCGGGATGGCGGCCACAGTGATGCATCCCGGGATAATCCCCACAGAGGCCCTGCCCAGAACGGTTCTCAGCCTGAGTCCCTTGGTGGCGGGTGTTGTTTTGGCCGGGCTTTGGGCTGCGGATGTGTCCACAGCATCTGCTCTTTTGGTGGGGAGCGCCACACTGGTCGTAGGAGATGTGATCAAACGATTTTGGATTCCTGACCTCAATGAAAAAGGGGAGAGAATTGTCTCCCGTGTTGCCGTTCTGATCTTGAGTGTTTTCACCTATCTTCTTGCCATTTCTGTACGCGGCATTCTCCAAACATTGCTTATAGGACTGACCTTGACGACAGCCTACACATTGATCATGATTACGACACTTTTTTGGCCCCGAATCTGTCGGCAGTCCCATGCGGTTTGGACTTTGTGTACAGCCATGATCGCTTTAGGTGCGTGGCTTGTGTTTCCCGGAGTTCCTGCCTTTTTTGCCCGATTGAACCTTCCCCATCCCATCTATTTTTGTTGGATCGTGAGTCTTGTCACGTTTATTCTAGTGGCTGTTTTCGATAGAAGAAGGATACAGGCACCTTTGCTTGACACGCCTCCTCAGGGAAAGTAGTATTCACCGTGAAAGCGAAAAGGCCAATATGACCTGGATTATTCACAAGTCAAGATTGCTACAGCGGTAAGGCCGTGGCCCATGAAGCTGCAGTGAACTACCGCAAATGGGCTGTAACGTGACCGATGCATAAAATAAAAGTGCTTGAAATTTTTTGCTTGAGAAGAAATGATAGCATTGGCAGTTTTTATGAATAATTCAGTTGCATGTTAGGAGGACTAGATGAGTCTTAATTGGTTGAAAGAAGATAAGGAAATCAAAAATCACTTGCTTTGGGGAGAAGACCACTGGGGGACAGAACCTCCCTGCACGATGTATGAAAAGAGGCCGGTCCTGGATCCTTCGGGCAAAGAGATAGAAGGCCTGCATACAGCATGGATCATCCTGAATAATCCTGCCCAGCACAACTCTTACACGACAGAAATGGTGAAAGGAGTGATTGCCGGGTTCCAGAATGCCTCTTTGGACAGAAGCGTTGTGGCAGTGATTTTCACGGCCGTCGGTGATAGAGCCTTTTGCACGGGCGGAAATACCAAAGAGTATGCAGAATATTATTCCGGCAAACCCAACGAGTACGGCGAATACATGGAGTTATTCAACGGCATGGTGGATTCCATCCTGATGTGCAAAAAGCCAACCCTGTGCCGTGTGAATGGGATGAGGATTGCCGGAGGGCAGGAAATTGGTATGGCTTGCGACATCGCCATTTCTGCCGATACAGCGATATTTGGCCAGGCCGGCCCGCGTCATGGTTCTGCCCCGGACGGAGGGTCCTCGGATTTTCTTCCTTGGTTCCTGAGCATCGAAGATGCGATCTGGAACTGTGTGTCCTGTGAATTGTGGAGTGCCTACAAGATGAAAAGGCTGGGCCTCGTCAGCCAGGTGGTCCCTGTGATCAAACAGGATGACAAATTCATTAAAAATCCGTCTGTGATCATCGACAGATATGTGGAAGATGGGGAGATTGTTTTTGGGGAGTTTGTTAGAGGTGAGGCGGGGAAAAAAGCTAGGCAGTTTCTCAAAACAACCACAATTGATTTCGAACTTCTGGACAAAGCTGTTCATGATGTTGTCTGGAAGTTCACCAATCTTTTCCCTGGGTGCCTGATCAAATCTCTGGACAGCGTTCGGGCAAAGAAAAAATTCTTCTGGGATATGGCTAAAAATTACAACCGGCATTGGCTGGCTGTGAACATGATGACAGAGGCCTTCATGGGATTCCAGGCCTTTAACTCCAAAAAAGTCACAGGCCAGGATGTGATCGACTTTGTCAGATACAGGCAGCTGATCGCAGAGGGAAAAACGATTGATGAGTCTTTTGTCGAAGCGGTCATGCCCAAGCCAAAGGAATAGTTGGATAAAGCCTCGTTTCGAACAAGATCTTGGCATGAATGAGTTATAATGAAAAGAGAGTGACTGACAGGAGGAAGAAAATGGAGTTGGACGGAAAGGTTGCCCTGATCACGGGCGGAAGCATGGGAATAGGCACCGCCATCTCTCTGAACCTGGCGCAAAAAGGAGCAAATGTGGCTCTGACATACCGGCGCCATGAACAGGAAGCCAGCAACGTCGTGCAAAAGATTAAACGCATGGGCCGCAAAGCAAAGGCGTATCAGATTGATGTGTCTGAATTCGGGGCAGTTCAAAATCTTGTGAATGAAGTCATCCAGGATTTCGACCATCTGGATATCCTGATCAACAATGCCGGGATGAACTGGGATGGGGTTGTCTGGAAAATGACCGAAGAACAGTGGGATAAGGTTATTGAAGTCGACCTCAAAGGGACCTTCAATTTTATCCGGGCTGCTGCGCCCCTCCTTCGAGAGCAGAAATCCGGCAAAATCATCAACATCACATCCATAAATGGACTGAGAGGAAAGTTCGGGCAGTCGAATTATTCTGCTGCCAAAGCCGGCACCATTGGTTTGACCAAAACCGTTGCAAGAGAGATGGGAAAATACAATGTGAATGTCAATTCAGTGGCCCCTGGTATGATCTTAACTGATATGTTCAAGGACCTGCCGGAGGAGATCAAACAGAAAGCCGCAGATGAGACCGTTTTTAACCGTTTGGGTGATCCCGAGGATGTGGCCCACGTTGTGGCCTTTCTTGTCTCCGATAAAGCCAGGCATATTACCGGAGAAGTGATCAAGGTCGATGGGGGACAGTACATCTAGGAGGATGTCATGAGCAGAGTTGCCATCATAGGAGTTGGACAGAGCGCATTTGTGCGGGGCTATCCGGGATCCATAAGAGAATTGGCATTCGAAGGGTTCAAAGAGGCCCTCGGGGATGCAAAAATCTCTGTATCTGATATCGGAGCGTCCATCGTATGCTCAGCGCCAGAATATGACAAACAGCGCTCGCCATCTGGGGTTTTCGCTGAATATCTCGGGCTGACACCGCAGCCCACGTTTTATCTGGAGAGCTTGTGCTCTTCGGCGAGCATGGGTTTGCGGATGGCATATTCTCTGATCAAATCCGGACTTCACGACGTCGTGGCAGTCCTGGGTTTTCAGAAAATGTCGGAGATATCCTCGGCAGAATCCCAGGAGCGGATGGGCCGGGGTGCGGATATTCAGTGGGAGAGTCCGTTCGGCACCATGATGCCAGCCTATTATGCCATGTTTGCCAAAGCGCACATGGAAGCATACGGAACGACCCTGGAGGATATGGCGCTTGTAAGGGTGAAATCCGCCACCTATGGTCAAATGAACGAAAAAGCCCTTTTTCGCAAACCCGTGGCACTGGAAAATCTTTCCGCTCCGGAGCATTTTATGTCTGGACTGGTCTCCAGCCCCCTGCGTGTGGGAGACTGCTGTGCCAATGCTGATGGAAGTTCTTGCCTGATCGTAGCCAGCGAAAAAAAAGCCAAATCTTTCCACAAGAAGCCTGTCTGGATCTTGGGATTGGGGGCTGCTTCGGCCAGCGTGAACATGTCTGGGCGTAACGTGTTTACGGGATTGACGGTGGCCCGGGAGGCTGCCCGTCAAGCCTATGCCATGGCCAGAGTCGAGCCGAGACAGATCGATGTTGCCGAAGTCCACGATTGTTTTACCATTTCAGAAATATTGGCATACGAGGACCTGAGATTTGTCGGGTTCGGGGAGGGCAAAAATCTGATCCAGAGCAAAGCAACATACAAAGACGGAGTCATACCGGTGAATGTGGATGGGGGGCTTCTTTCCAAAGGGCATCCCATCGGGGCAACAGGGGGTTCACAGATCAGGACAGTCGTCCTGCAGCTGCGGGGAGAGGCAGGAGAGATGCAGGTGAAGGACCCGGAAATAGGGCTGGTCCATAATATCGGAGGCGTAGGGCTCTACGGAACGGTGAGCATTATGGGGAGGTGAAGAAGTGAGCAAGAAGAAAGAAACAGATGACCGTTTCAAAAAATTCGGGACCGTGAGTTTTACATCCGTCACAAAGGTGAATGATTTCATCGATTTTCTGGAGCAGGGAAAAGTTATGGGAACGAAATGTTGGGCCTGTGATGCGGTTTTTTTCCCGCCCCGGGCAGATTGCTTCAAATGTCTTGGCAGCAGGATGGAGTGGTTTGAAATCAGCGGTACCGGGAAACTGATAACTTACAGCAAATTGAAGTTTGCACCGGTCGGTTTTGAGGATGATCTGCCCTACTGCATAGCGGTCGTGGATTACGTCGATTTTAAGGTATTCGGACGGATCGCAAACAATATTCCAGAGAAGGATATCCAGTTGGGCATGGCCCTGAAAACAGTCGCCAACACGCTTCCGAACGGGCAGTTGAACTATGTTTTCACAAAAGCATAAGAAAAACCTTGAAAGTGATGCTCACACAAAATGAAAGAGAACCTTTAAAATGAGTCTTTTAGATATTAAACTGCACAAACCTCAAAGCATGGGGGAGGTTCTGGGGCTTCTAGCGGGGCTGGAAGATGCCCGTATTCTGGCAGGTGGCACAGACCTTCTGGTGGATATCAAACAGGGGGTTGTCACAGCCAAAAACCTGATTTCTCTTCAGGACGTTCCCGCACTCAAGGGAATCCGCCAAGAATCCGGAAGGATTTGTGTCGGCGCCATGACGGCGCCGGGAGAAATTCTGACCAGCAGCCTGATAAATCAACATTTTCCCGGCCTGGCCGATGCGGCACGGTCCCTGGCTGCAACCCAAATTCGTTCCATGGCGACCATCGGCGGGAATATCGCCAGCGCCGTTCCATCGGCAGATCTTCCTCCGCCTTTGATTGCCGCGGAAGCTTCGGTTGTCCTGGATTGCGGCACTTCGCGGGAGGTCAGCCTCATCAAATATTTCACCGGAGTGAGGCAGACGGTTTGCGCTCCAGGAGAGGTGTTGGTGTCCGTTTGGATTCCGATTCCTTTGCCTCGAACAGGTAGTTCCTATCAGAAGCTGGCCCTTCGGGAAGCCAATGCTCTTGCCGTTGTAGGCGTAGCCTCTCAGATCACCCTCACTGACGATGAAATTAAAAAGGCCGTCATCGTTTTAGGTGCCGTGGCGCCCATTCCCGTAATAGCTGCGAAAGCCTCTGATTTTTTATGCGGAAAGGCTCCATCTGAAAGTTTATTCGAAGAAGCCGCCTCATTCGCAATGAAAGCGGGAAAACCTATCTCGGATATACGGGGTTCTGCCGGATACAGGAAAGAGCTGATCCCGATTTTAACCCGCAGGTCTTTGACTGAGGCTGCGGCACGAGCCCGGGGTCTTTGATGACAAAACACCGGGTTATCACCCTCACGATCAATAGGGAAAGGCATCCTATCGGTGTAAAAGATGGCGAAACCCTTCTGGATGTCCTGCGGGAAAAATTGAAGCTGACCGGGACAAAAAAGGGGTGCAATCATGGTGTATGCGGCGCATGCACTGTTCTGGTGGATGGAGAGCCCAAAAACAGCTGCCTTCTCCTGGCCGCATCCTGCGAAAGCGCCTCTGTTACGACCATTGAGGGAATCGCCAGGGACGGGAAGCTTCATCCCCTCCAGCGGGCTTTCATCAACCATGGCGCTGTCCAGTGTGGATTCTGTTCTTCCGGCATGATTCTCAGCGCCTTTGCGCTGATCGAACGCCGACCGGATCCTTCTGTAGAGGAGATCAAACAGGCTCTCTCGGGCAACCTCTGCCGCTGCACAGGATACGTGCGCATTATCGATGCTGTCAAGAATTGGAAGAAATATGAGTTCACCGAAGGATCTCCTCTCGATCCTCAGGATCTGGATAAGTTTGTGACCGTCGGCAAAAGCTGGCCCCGCGTGGATGCGGCGGATAAGGTTACGGGCCGGGCAAAATACACGGCCGACTTTTCTTTTGCCAATATGCTCTATGGGAAGATATTAACATCCCCGATCGCGCATGGGCGAATAAAGTCCATCGACACACACAAAGCCCAGACATTGGAGGGAGTCAAACTCGTTCTCACGGCTGAAGATGTGCCAGATATCACGTACGGCGTCAACCCTCCTCGCTACGATGAGCATATCTTGGCCAGGGAAAAAGTCAGGCATGTGGGGGATGAAGTCGCTGCTGTCATCGCGGTCGATGAGGATACGGCCGCACGAGCTCTTGCCCTCATCGAAGTGGAGTATGAGGAGCTGCCAGCTGTATTTGATCCCCTTGCCGCTGTCAAAGAAGGTGCCCCTCAGATCCATGAAAGATTTAAGAATAATATCAACGCCCGGATCGATCATCATTTTGGAGATGTGAAAAAAGGATTTGCGGAGGCTGATTATGTGCGAGAGGAAAAGTTTGTGGGGAATCATGTCTACCAAAGCCCGATCGAGCCCCATGCGGTCATCGCAACCTGGGAGGATGACGGGGCGACCCTCATGCTGTATGCGTCCACTCAGGTTCCCCATTACCTGCACTACATGGTTGCGAGGGTGCTGAACATTCCTTTGGGCCGGATCCGCATTATCCGTCCGCCCGTTGGAGGAGGGTTTGGGGGTAAGCTCGATACGACGTCTCAGGATCTGATTGCAGCCGTTGCTTCCAAACGACTGGGAAGGCCTGTCAAGATGGTCTACACTCGAAAGGAAATGTTCCTCCATGGGCGGGGCAGGCATAAGCAGCACATGCAGTTCAAAATAGGCTTGAAGAAGAACGGCACAATAAGCGCTGTGCAAAGCCGGATTTACCTGGATGGAGGAGCTTATTCCTCCTATGGTGTCATCACCGCTTATTATGCGGGCAGCATGATCCCCACCCTTTATGAGTTTCCGAATTATAAGTACGAGGGCTTGCGGATTATGACCAACAAGCCGGCTTGTGGAGCCATGCGCGGTCATGGAGCTCCCCAGCCGCGGTTTGCATTTGAGTCCCTGTTGAACATGATGGCCGATGACATGGGGATCGATCCGATTGAAATTCGGCTGCGAAATGCGATGAAGCCTCACTCGCGGACATGCAACGATTTGGATATCCATAGCTGTGAATTCAAGCAAACATTGGAACAGGTGAGGAAAAAATCCGAATGGGACAAAAAATACGGCAAACTCCCGCCAGGAAAAGGAATCGGAATCGGCTGTGGGGGATTTGTCTCTGGAGCAGGCTACGCCAAATACCGCGGCCAGGTTCAGCTCAGCTCCCAGAAAAAACTCGAGCCTTTTGTTAAAAAATCTCCCTTTCCCCATTCCAATGCCATCGTGAAAATCAGCGAGGATGGAACAGCGGCCATCCTGTTGATATTGGCCGCGGAGATCGGCCAGGGAGCACTGACTGTCCTGTCCCAGATGTGTGCAGAAGCGCTGGGAATCAGCCTGAGCCGGGTGCGCATCCGAAGCGAGGACACAGACATCAGCCCTCTAGATTTGGGAGCGTATTCTTCCCGCACCACGCTGATGGGAGGAAATGCCGTCGTGCGGGCAAGCCAGAATGTTCTCAAAAAGTTGTACAAAGTTGTTTCCGATATCTGGGAATGTGATCCTGAAGAACTCGAGGCTTCTGAAAATCAGATCCGCCATAAAAAGAACACATCCAGGATTATAGAATGGGCAGAGGCGGCACGCAGGTATTTTAACGATAATGGTCCTCTTGTTGGAACCGGATGGTATAAGCCTCCCCCGGGTCTCGGAGGGGACTACAAGGGAGCTGCCGTGGGCACCAGTCCTGCCTTTTCCTTCTCGAGTTCTGTGTGTGAATGCCAGGTAGATCTTGAAACCGGAAAAGTGAAGATTGACAAAATCACTGACTTTCATGACTGCGGCACGCCCATCAATCCCCAAGCTGTCCACGGCCAGGTCGAGGGCGCGGTTGTGATGGGATCCGGTGAAGTGCTGATGGAAGAAGTCGTTTACGATAAGAACGGGAATATTTGCAATCCCAATCTCCATGACTACCTGCTGATGACCATCAAAGACGTCCCCGAAATTTTCAGCGGAATCGTGGATTCCTTCGAGCCCGAAGGGCCTTACGGCGCAAAAGAAGTCGGGGAAGGCGCCACGCTGCCGGTATTGGCTTCGGTTGCCCATGCGATCGCCAATGCCACCGGCGTTTGGATAAAGGAGCTCCCGATCACGCCGGAGAAAATCCTGAAAGCTTTTCGGCAAAAGAAAACGTGACACGACTCAAAAAAAATCCTCGCAAATTTGCTTACAACAACCTTTCGCCGTTCGGATGTCAAAAGCCGCTTGTGAATTTTATTGGTTCTCTTCCATTTTATTTTATCCGCTCTGCTATTCTTCGAATATATTCTGGATTTGTCCCGCAGCACCCTCCGATTAAATTGGCCCCGTTTTTTATCATTTCCGGGATGAAACGGAGATAATCATCAATACTTTGTTTGTAGGAAACATCTCCCTCTGGCGATAGGGATGGCTTTCCGGCATTGGCCTGGGCGATGATCGGGAGGGAGGTGTTTTCTCTGAGGATTTTAACCAGGCCGACCATCTCTTCACTGTTGAGCGTACAGTTTGTGCCGATTACAGGAACCCCTTCCTCCTCCAATGCTTGGACACACTGGGCCACGCTGTTTCCCCATTCTGTGAAATATCCTCTTAGCCCGATTTTAAAGGTCATGGTAACAAAGACCGGCTTATCCGTGACTTGCCTGGCGCCTCGAAGAGCACAGAGAGCTTCCAAAAGATCATACTGTGTCTCTATCAGCAAAAAATCTACGCCGCCTTCCGCCAGCCCTTTGGCCTGTTCCGCATAGGCCGATTCGAATTGGTTTTCTGTATAGCTTCCTATGGGTTTCAAAAATTTGCCTGTTGGGCCAATGCTGCCTGCCACGAATTTCCCCTTGGGCCGGACGGCGGATGCATTTCGGGCAGCAGCCCGGTTCAGTTCGTAGCACTGGTCTCCTAGATTGTAGGCATCGAGCTTGATTTTGCTTCCCCCAAAACTGTTTGTCAGTACAACATCCGAACCGGCATCATAATAGTTTTCGTGGATTTTTTTCACGATATCGGGCTTTTCTACGTTCCATGATTCGGGGCAGACACCCTGCGGGAATCCGCGAGCGATAAGCTCTGTTCCCATCCCTCCGTCCAGCAGAACGATCCCTTCTTTTATCGCGTCAAAAATAGTTGCGTTCATTTTTTGCTCCTTTTTTTCTGCTGCTCTTGGCTGAGAATATTTTTCACGGAAGGAAAGAGATTGATATCTGTATGAGGCAGAAACAGAGAACCTGTGAATTCGTTCATATAGCTGGGTTCTGTATTCAATTCAATATAGGTCATTTTTTTTGCGATTCTGTTGACCATGTCCCTGTTTTTATCGGATAGAAGTATCAGGTAGGCCCCCAGAAGTGAGCTGTTCCCGATATAGTGATATCGTTCTCGTTCAAGATCGGGCAGCAGTCCGATACGTACGGCGTTTTCAACGTCGAGGTGCTGGCCGAAACCTCCGGCAATGTAAAAAGAATCGATTTCCTCAAACCGGAGCCCGACATTTTTCAGCAGGAGAGAACAGGCTGAAAAAACGGCGCCTTTGGTTCGAAGCAGGTTATTGATATCCCTTTCTGTGATGCAGATATCATTTCCCCAATAGCTTTTTGAGGCAGGCTCGACCAGAAAAGCGATTCCTTCTTCAGTTTCCACAATTCTATCCGGGATTTGTTCCTCTTTGAATTTACCGTGACGGTCGATAAAGCCGCGGATAAACAGCTCGGCAAGCAGATCTATCAATCCCGAGCCGCAGAGACCTCTAGGTTTGGATCCGCCGATGACCTGGTATGTGACCTGGCCTTTTTTATCCAGCTTGACCGTTTCTATGGCTCCATGAGACGCCGGCATTCCGCATTTGATTCCTCCTCCTTCAAAAGCAGGGCCTGCCGAACATGCACAGGCCATCAGCCAGTCTTTGTTTCCGATGACAAGCTCGCCGTTGGTCCCCGCGTCGATAAAGAGAGAAATTTTCTCTGAACTGCAAAGGATGGGCGTGCAGAGTATTCCGGCCGTGATATCCCCCCCCACATAGCTTCCTACTGAAGGAGAGAGGAATATTTTAGCTTCCGGGTTCATCAGTAATCCGAGCTCATGTGATGGGATGAGCGGAAGTTCATTGAACGTGGGAACATAAGGCTCTTCCCGAATATGTTTCGGTTCAAGCCGTAGAAGAAGATGGCCCATCGTTGTATTCCCGGCAAAAACAGCATAATAAATATCCGCGTGGTAAACTCCCGCTTTTTGGGTGGCGGTTAGGATGAGGCTGTTGATGGTATGGATGATGAGTTTCTGGATTTCCTCGAGATGCCCTGGCTTATGGGCATAGTTGATCCTCGCAATGATGTCTTCGCCGCATTTGATCTGCTGGTTCAGACTTGTTGCCGTGCTCACGATTTCACCGCTTCCCATCTCAACCAGGTGAAGAGCCACGGTTGTGGTGCCGATATCGCAGCCAAAACCGTAGACTTTTTTGTTCCGCTGGAACGGACACACATCCAGGAGGGTTGCCCTGTCCCCTTCCTGAAGAGAGACTACCTGCACGCGTCCATTTTTGGAGCGCAGAGCCTGGGCCAGTCTTGACAAAACATGTAAGGAACAGATGACATTCGTTATCACAGTCTTTTTCTGAAAGACATGTTCCAGCCGGCGAAGATCACTGTAGTTGTCCTCTAAAGAGGGAGGAGGCACCTGGATTTCTGTCAAAACCAGTGCGGGATTGTGTTCATAAATGCCTGAAATTTTATCACTGTTATTTTGGAAATATTCGGAGCCTACAACACTCTTGATCGTCAGTTCTTGAAAGGAAGGAAGGATGACTGTCAGGCTGTCGGTTACCTTTGTCTGACAGGCCAGAGCGAATCCTTCAGCGCTGAGAGGGCCGGAGAGGGAGGCCGTTGGTTTTGCCTCAAAAGCACCTTTTGTTATCTGAACAACACAACTCCCGCAGGTGCCTTCCCCGCCGCAGGGCGTTTGCAGAGGGAGATCGGCTATTCGAACGGCCTTAATAATTTTGGCGCCTTCAGGAACTATGATAGAGATGGCAAATGGCAGGAAGGTCACTTTGTGAAATTTTTTCAGAGCCTCTTTTCCCATTTTATGAATTATTCAGGTTGACGTTTTTGATGAAGGATGGAATGTCCGACGCCTCCTGACACCCCACGATGACCTCCCATCCGGGAAGATTTTCTTCCAGATCCCCGCTGATCTGGGAGACAAATCCCGGGATGACGATTTTTCGCGTTTTTACCTGCTCCTCCAGTTTGATGTCTTTGATGAACTTGGCAATCTTCTCCCCGTCGAATTTTCCTGCAGCCCATGCCGTCAAGACAGATTGACCTTCGGTGTCTGCGATAACCAGGTGAGCTGAGATCCCGGAGTTCTCGATTTCTCCTGATACCATAAAATAAGTCAGCGAAAAATTTGTGGTGACAAACACGGGTGATTCGGGAGTGGGATCGCCGATGGGATAGACTTTGGGATCCACTTGAATCGGCTTCTGGGGATCTGTGTAGATATTTTGGCGGAGGGTGAACAGGGCGTAAAGCATGGCGTTGTCATACTCGGGCAAAACGATTATCGCACCATATTTACAAAGCTGCACACAGGCATCTGCAAATATGTCGTTTTTGTCTTTGCCTTCGATATAGGCAAACAATGGATATCCGAACGGTCTGTAACTCTGCCGCAGGGCACTCCGCCGCAGGATAGAATTGTTTTGCATCTGGCTGCCGATATTGTCAGATACCAGGTTCAGCATCAGATTTTGGATTCCGGCTTGTCTGGCGGCTGCCGATTGGGCCTCCAGGTCTTCAAAAGTTTGTGCCGTAAGAATCAGGCTTGTTTCAAATTCCCGGGCCAGGCCCAGGGCTTTTTCTGTGAGTTTGGACCGGAGAAAGATGGCCGGCCGGTCATCTTTCAACGGTTCGAGTCCTTTCTTGAGAATTTCGCCGTCCCCACAGTTCAGGATAATTCCTTTTTTTGAATTTTGTTTGACGCCTTCGATTGTCTGGATGAAATCCGCCTCCTGATCCGTATCATGTGTGATGAAGAACAGGTCTGTTTCCAGCTCCTCTCCAACACGTTCGATGGCCAAGCCTTCGATATCTCTGGTTTTCTGAAAATTGCGGTCTGCTCCATCTGATGTCTTCAACTCGAGAGCGATTCCTGTTGGATGGAAGAAAGTTTTTTCATGCCGGAACAGGACGGTTTCCTCACCGATCTCCAGGGCATTAGCTCCACCGATTTTCACAAGCCGGATAGGAGGCTCGCTGGCGGCTCCGAGTGTAGCCCTGGCCTCCTCAGAGGCATGGGGGCATTCACCGAGTTCTGTCTTTTTTTGGGCCAGCTTCATCGCGAATGCCATGCATGTGGGGACGCCACAATCCCCGCAATTCGTTTTGGGCAGCAATTTGAAAATATCCAATCCTGATAGTGCCATCTCTATTCTACCCCCGGCGAATCATAGATTTCTGCAATTTTATTCTTGATGATCTCTGCAGCTTTGGGGTGATACATAATCAGCAGTTCGGCACCTGTCATCAAAAGACTCATTGCTGCGGCGGTCTCCCAATAGACTGCCCTTTCTTCGACATTTCCCCAGGTTGGATAATCGTCCTCAGGTGCGCGGGATTCTTTCAGACGGAAGGTTTCATATCCGGGATTCGCGAGCATAGGGAAGGCCAGCATTTGATCACCACCCAGCCCATCGATGCGGATGCGCTCCATGATGGAGTACGTGTATTCCAGCCCATAACCCAGGGCGCCTGTGAGAGGGTCCATCACGATTTTTTCGGGAGGGAAATTCATGTCCGTCAACAGGATATTCAACTGTTTTGCCAGATTGACATCAATTGGAGACTGAGCCACCAGCGTGTGGTCATAAGCGATACAGCCTGCGGCAATAGTTTTGTAGTTGTCGGTCTCAACATAGTTGATCAAGCAGTTCTCCCCAGCCGTCGCTTCGCAGACCTTTTTCATCACCTCGTTTATTTTGGCAAAATGGCTGTGGCCGGATATGATTAAAGGGACTTCGACGCTTTTAAGCACTTGATTCACGATTTCCACCGCTTCTTCAGCGCTTTTATTTCCTTTTTCAGGGTGTGTCCCTTCCAGACGGAGGCTGATAAGCTCGGCCCCGTATTTGGCCACACATTTTTTGGCCATCTCCCCGGGGCTATCGATGACATCGCTGTAGTATTCTAATAAAGGATCGGGGTATTTTGCAGGCACCTTATCAAACACCTCCATAGCCACCACGGGCCTGTGGGGATGTTCCCCCTCAAAAAAGTGAAAGGGGAGGGCCGTACTGCCGCCAATGGTGATGGTGTGGGAGCGTGTCCCTCCGCTATCTGCCGTGGCTCCCAGGGTCACCCACACCACTTTTCCTGTATGTTTTTCTCTGGCACTGTCAAAGGTCATTGTTCCGGAAG